>JANNEF010000268.1:0-21406 GCA_031378375.1 Verrucomicrobiota bacterium
TTTTCGGGCGCTTCGCGCTCGGCCTCGGCGGCGCGGCACTATCCGGCCTGTTGTATCACGACGCCTTCGCCGCCGCCGGCAAAACCGCCAACCCGTTCAAAGGCACTCTCACCGCGCCGCATTTTGCGCCGAAGGCCAAGCGCGTCATCTACCTGTTCATGAGCGGCGGGCCGTCGCAGCACGACTTGTTCGATTACAAGCCGGTGCTCAACCAGATGAACGGCCAGGACTTGCCCGACAGCGTCCGCCTGGGGCAGCGGCTCACCGGCATGTCGGCCCACCAGGCGTCGCTGCCGCTGGCGGGTTCGATTTTTGAATTCGCGCGACACGGCCAGGCGGGCGCGTGGGTGAGCGAGTTGCTGCCGTGGACGGCGAAGCTGGCGGACCAGTTGTGCTTCGTGAAATCGCTGCACACCGAGGCGATCAACCACGACCCGGCGATCACGTTCTTCCAGACCGGCGCGCAACTGGCGGGCCGGCCCAGCATGGGCGCGTGGCTCAGTTACGGCCTGGGCAGCGCGAACGAAAATCTGCCCGCGTTCGTCGTGCTCATCTCGAAGGATCGCATTGACCAGCCGTTGTACGCGCGGCTGTGGGGAAATGGTTTTCTGCCGAGCATTCATCAAGGCGCGCAGTTCCGCTCCGGCAAGGAACCGGTGCTTTACCTCCAGAACCCCGACGGTGTCTCCGCCGGAAGCCGCCGCCAGATGCTCGACCGCCTGGCCGAACTGCACGCGATCCAATTCAACGACCTCGGCGATCCGGAGATCAACGCGCGGGTCGCGCAGTATGAGATGGCCTACCGGATGCAGACGAGCGTGCCCGACGTGATGGACGTTTCGCAGGAGCCGGCGAGCGTGTTCGAACTCTACGGACCCGAGGCGAAGAACCCCGGCTCGTTCGCCGCGAACTGCCTGCTCGCGCGCCGGCTCGCCGAGCGCAACGTGCGCTTCATCCAGCTCTATCATCCCGGCTGGGACCATCACGGCGGCCTGCCCAATGGCATTCGCCGCCAGTGCAAAGACGTGGACCAGGCCGGCTACGCGCTCATCACCGATCTGAAACAGCGCGGCCTGCTCGACGACACGCTGGTGGTGTGGGGCGGCGAGTTCGGGCGCACGAATTACTCGCAGGGCAAACTCACCGCCACCGACTACGGGCGCGATCATCATCCGCGTTGTTTCACCGGCTGGCTGTGCGGCGGTGGCATCAAGCCCGGCTTCACCTACGGCGCCACGGATGACTTCGGCTACAACGTCGTGGAAAACCCGGTGCATGTGCATGACTTGCAGGCGACGCTGCTGCACCTGCTGGGAATTGATCACGAGAAGCTCACCTACAAATTCCAGGGCCGTTACTACCGCCTGACCGACGTGCATGGCCAGGTGGTGACCCCCATCCTCGCTTAACAGTCGCGCATCACACCAAGCGCCGCCTAATTCTCCGCCTTGGAATCGCGCCGCATCAAGTCCTGCACCGCCTGCGCCGGGGGCTTGCCTTCGTAGAGCATCGCGCACACTTCATCAATGATGGGTGTGCTCACGTTCAACTTCTGCGCGAGCCGGCTGGCGGAGCGGGCGGTCGGATAGCCCTCGGCCACGGTGACGGAACTTTTCAAGATGGTTTCCAATTTCTCGCCGTGCCCGAGCCGTTCGCCCAGCGCGCGGTTGCGGCTGAGTCGCGAGTAGCACGTCACCGTCAAATCGCCCAACCCGCTCAAGCCGGAAAACGTCTCCGCCCTCGCACCGCCCGCCACGCCCAGGCGGCGCATTTCCACAATCCCGCGCGTGACCAGGGCCGCCTTGGAGTTGTCGCCAAAGCCCAGCCCGTCGCCGACGCCCGCCGCGATGGCGACGACGTTTTTCAACGCGCCGCCCAGCTCGACGCCCATCAGATCGGCGCTGGTGTAAACGCGGAATGTCGGGCAATGAAAAAGTTGCTGCACCGCCTGGGCCGTCGGCAGGTCGCCCGCCGCCGCGACGATGGCAGTGGGAATGCCGCGCGCCACTTCCAAGGCGAGCGACGGCCCCGACAGGGCCGCGACGCGGGCCTGCGGCGCGTGTTCCACCAGCACGCCGCTCATGGTCAGTCCGGTGTCGTACTCGATGCCCTTGGTGACGCTGACGAGAATGCCGCGATGATCGCGCAGCGCCTTCGCCACTGCGCGAATGGCCTTCGACGGCACGGCGACGACGACACATTCGGCTCCAGTCACGGCACGGGCGAGGTCCGGTTCGAGCGTCCACTCGCGCGGCAGTTCGATGCCCGGCAGGTAACGGTCGTTGCGGCCCGTGCGCCGCACGTCGTCGAGGTGTTGCGAGTCGTGGCCCCAGAGCGTGACGCGGCGGCGGCTTTGATGGAGTAACATCGCCAGCGCGGTGCCCCAGGCGCCGGCACCCAGCACCGTCACGTTCACGACGCGGCCTCGCGTTTCTTGAAGCAGACGCGGCTCTCGGTGCCGTGGAGCAGGCGCTGGATGTTGGCCCGGTGTTTGTAAATCGCCAGCGCGCCCAGCGCGCCGGTGACGAGAATCTTGGTGGTGCTTTCGCCCGTGATCCAACTGGCGAAAGGGAGTGTCGCCGACGCGGCGATGGAACCGAGCGACACGTAGCGCGTCAGTCCGAACAGGACGATGAAGACGCTGAGGATGATCACCAGCGCCCACGGCACCAGTGCCAGCAGCACGCCGGCGGAGGTGGCGATGCCCTTGCCGCCTTTGAAGCGCAGCCAGCAGGTGTAATTGTGGCCAAGGATGGCGCACACGGCGGCGACGATTTGAAAATTCTCCAGCGCGGAAAAACTGGCTTCACCCTCGAACCAGCCAAAGACGAGCCGCGCGGCGACAACAACGGCGAGCCAGCCTTTCAACGCGTCGGCGAACAGCACGAACACACCGGCGGGTTTGCCGAGAATGCGAAAGACATTGGTCGCGCCGATGTTGCCGCTGCCGACGCCGCGGATGTCAATGCCGCGCGCCTGCGCGACGAGAAAGCCCGTCGGAATCGAACCGAGCAGGTAGGCCGCGAGGGCGGTGGCCAGATAGCACCAGATTTCCACGGGGCGAATCTAGGCAAACGACTTTGCGACGGGCAAGAGCAATCCAGCCAACTCGCCGCCGTTGCGCGACTTTTCCCTCGCCACTCACCTCGCTCGCCGTCAAACTTCTCCCCGTACCAATCAATGGGTAAACGACCATGAACTTTGCGGAGAGCCGTTTCTGGGTATTGCTGGTGGCCGCGCTGGGGCTGGTGGTGCTCCTCCGCTTCACGCTCCGGGCCGCGCTCGGAGCGCGCCTGGCCGTGTTCGACAAGATCGCACTCATCAGCCTCGGATTGTTTCTGCTTCTGTGCGTCAGTTGGATCACGTTCATCATCTTCCTCGTGGTCGCGCTCGGATCGTATTTCGGATTGCAGTGGTTGCTGTGCCATGACGAACGGCTGCATCGGCGGTATCTTTTCGTGCTCATTCCCCTGCAATTGCTGCCCCTGGCCTATTACAAGTACGCCCACTTTGCGGTCAACGAGGTGCTGCGGCTGGACGTGCCGGCCTTGCGCGATCTGGCCATCCCCGTCGGCATCTCCTTCTACACGTTTCAGAAAGTCGCCTTCGTCATCGACACGCTGGCCTTCAAGAACCCCCTACCCCGCTTCCTCGATTACCTGAACTTCGCCGGCTTCTTTCCGCAGATTGTCGCCGGTCCCATCGAGCGGCGGAACGATCTGCTGCCGCAGATGGAACAGTTCCGCTTCCACTGGTCCGCCGCGAACATCAACGAGGGCGGGCGCTGGATCGCCCTCGGGTTGTTTTTCAAGATGTGCCTGGCCGACAATCTGGCCGCGTACTTCGACGGTTCGTCCGCCGGCAACCCCTATCTCATCTGGCTGGCGAACCTGGTTTTCGGCCTGCGCATCTACTACGACTTCGCCGGCTACAGCCTGGTGGCGATCGGCCTGGCACGCTGCCTGGGCGTGAAGTTGACCCTGAATTTTCTCAGCCCCTACTGTTCAACCAGCATCACGGAGTTCTGGCGGCGCTGGCATGTAACCCTGAGCCAGTGGTTTCGTGATTATCTTTACGTGCCCCTGGGCGGCGGGCGCGTCCGCTTCTGGATGTTCAACGTGGCGCTCGTCTTCATCGTCTCGGGCATCTGGCATGGCGCGGGTTGGAACTTCGTCCTGTGGGGTTCGGCGCACGGCGCGGCGCTGATCGTGAACCGCCTCTTCGGCGCGAAGTGGAGCCTGCCTGCGGCCGCGGGCTGGCTCCTGACCATGGCCGTCAGCTTTCTAGCGTGGTTGTGCTTCTACGAAACGCGCACCGGGATGCTCGGACAAAAGCTCCACGCGCTGTTCACGCCCGGGGCCTATCGCGGAGCCGCGCTCCACGAGGCGGCGGCCCGCTGGTTTTCGCCGGATGGCTTCGTGATGATGTGTTTCCTCGGCCTGACCGCGATGGTGCTGACGGCCGAATGGCTCTCGGTCGCGCGGTGCAACGAGCCATATCATTTCCTGCGCCGTCCGCCGGTGTTGACCGCGCTCGTCATCCTGACCGTGCTGCTCGCGCCCGGAAAACAAAATGACTTCATCTACTTCGCCTTCTGACTCGAGCGTGCCGGCGCTGGCCATCCGGCTGCTCGTGGTCGCGCTGCTCGCCTGGGCGGGCGGGGCGAATTACTCGCTGCGTCTGAATCCAGAGGTTGCGTATTACCAGCGAGCCGCCGCAGTCAAGGCCGCCCGGGCGGAAAAGTTAACCCGCGAGCACCCGGCGAAGTACGTCATCTACGGCGGGTCGAGTTGCGAGTTTTCCATTGATGCCGGGCGCTTGCTGGAGCGGGACGGCCTGCCCGCCGTCAACCTCGGACGCGGCGCGGGCATGGGCGCCTCCGTCCTCACCCAAGGCGCGCTCGAACACGTTCGGCCCGGCGATACGCTGCTTGTGACGCTGGAGCCGGGATTGTTGTCCGGACGGTTGGAGCCGACTTCACTCGGCACACAATTCAGTTTCGCCATCGGACATCCCGAATGGATCGTGCGGCCCTCCTTGCCTGCGCCCGCGTCGTCCTGGTTCACCGCTGCGGTGGATTTGCGGCCCGGCGGCTATCATGTCTTCACGCTGCTCGGCAAACTCGCCGCCGGCAAGCCTCTCTACCGCTATCGGTTTGAAGGGTTGCAGCCCAGTGGCTGGTACCGAACGACCGTGCAGTTGGCTGCGGGAGGCAAGTACGCCGATTTTTCGCTTGCGCTCACGACCGAAGCGCGCGCCTTCCTCCGCGCGTTGCGCGCCTGGTCCGACCACCGTGGAGTGCGCGTGGCCTACTCGCTGCCCTGGGCATACGTCCCGCCGGAGCATGTGAGCGCGTGCCAGAAGATCAACGGCCTGTTCCTGCTCGAAGTCCTGGAGTTTCTGCCCGCGTTGAAAGACCCGCGCCTGGGAGTCTACTCCGTGTCCAGTCATTTCGCCGACACCACGAATCATCTCAACGACCAAGGCACCCCGGTTCGCACGGACGAACTGGCCGACCAGCTCAAATTCTGGAAGCTGTGGACGCCCGAGGAACTGCGCGCTCAATTGGCCGGATTGTAACCGGAAGAGGAGCGCCAAGCCACGGCCCTCGCCATGCGCCCGCATGAATCACCGGCCGCACTCGTGCCACATTTTCCAAATCCACAGCAACGCACTCGCAAAATCACCCGGCCGCTCCGCCATCCAGCGCGTCACCGCGTCCGGCGCGAACCAGTCGCCGCGCTCAATTTCCTCCGGCGGCAGTTCAAACGGCCCTTCGGCGTCGCACCGGTAAACCCAGACGAACTCCTGTCCCGTCTCCACGCACGGTTCGATTCGGAGAATCCGCTCCGGACAGGCGCGCAGCTCCAACCCCAGTTCCTCGCGCACCTCGCGCACCGCACACGCGTCATAATCTTCGCCGCTGTTCAAGTGCCCCGCCGCCGATGAATCCCATGCGCCAGGAAACGTGTCTTTGAACTGGGACCGCTTCTGGAGAAACAACTCGCCCCGCGCATTGAACACCAGCACATGCACCGCGCGATGCTTCAAGCCAAGCCGATGCACCTCGCCGCGCGTCTGCCGGCCGATGACTTCGTCGCGCTCGTTCACGACATCGAAAATTTCCTCGCTCAGGGCCGAGACGCGGCGCGCGGAAGCGGACAATATCTCTGTCAGCCTGGCAAACTGCTCCAGGCTCACCGCCTCCGCGCGGATCTGCGCCGACAGGCCGACTTGCTCAAAAGCTTCGGCCAACAGTTCCGCCGACCAGTCCTGTTTGAGCAGTTTGAGCATCATCTTGCGCCGCTGCGAAAAGCCGCGCTTAACGATCTTGATAAACCGGCCGCGTTCCGCTTCCGGCAACAGCGCCGTCGCGCGCCGTTGCAGCACGACACACGCGGAATCCACCTCCGGCTCCGGAAAAAAGCAGCCCGCCGGAATCTTGAACCACTCCACCGGCTCGTAGCTCATCTGCACCAGCAGCGTCAGCACGCCGTAGTCCCCGCCCCCCGGCGCGGCCATGAGACGGCGCGCGACCTCCAGTTGCAGGGTGACGACCAGCCGCTCCGGGCCACCACGCGCCTGCGCCAGTTCGACGATCAGTGGCGACGCGATGGAGTAAGGCAGGTTGGCGACGAGCTTCCAACCACTCCAGTCGCGCGCCTCGCGCCGCAAGTAATCCAGCGCGTCATCGTGGAGCAGCGTCAGCTTTGGCGTCACGGCAAAGCGCGTTCGCAGTACTTCGACGAGCCGACGGTCGGTCTCAATCGCCAGCACTTCCACCGCCTGCTCCAGCAGAAGTTCCGTGAGTGGCCCCAGTCCCGGACCGATTTCCAGCACGCGGTCGGCAGCCGTCAAACCGCCGGCCTCGACGATCCGGCGCAGTTGATTGCCGTCGTGCAGGAAGTTTTGCCCGAGCGATTTGGTGAGGCGCAAATCCCCCGCCGCCAGCACTTGTTTCATTTCTGAAAGCTTCATGGGTGAACCACCATCGTGAGCACCTGCGACAGCGTCGCGAGCGCGCTTTGCAATTGCCGCTCCGTAATCGTCAACGGTGGCGTGAAGCTGAGGACATTCGCGTGTTCCCCTTCGGGCAACACCGTGAAGCCGCGATGGAGCATCAACTTCACGGCGCGCAACGCCGCGTCGGTCGCCGGAGCACCGTCGCGCCGGCACAATTCCAACCCCGCCATCAGGCCCAACCCGCGGGCTGACGTGCGGAGCGCCGCTGGCAGGTCCAGTGTGGACAGTTTCGCCAGCAGCGTCGCGCCCAACCGCGCGCTGTGCGACACCAGCCGGCCGGTTTCCAACTCCGCAATCTGCGCCAGTGCCATCGCGCAGCCGACGGGATGCCCCAGAAACGTGCTGGTGCGAATCGCCTCGCCGTTGGACGCCGGCCACGCCGCGTCCATCACGTCCGCGCGGCCCACGCACGCGGAAATTGGAAAGCCGCCCGCCAGCGCCTTGCCCAGGCAGATCACGTCGGGCACGGTGCGCGTGTGCTCGCAGGCGAACCAGCGGCCCGTCCGCCCGAAGCCGGTGAGGATTTCGTCCACGATGAGCAACGCGCCATGCTCGTCGCAGAGTTGGCGAAGCAACGGTAGAAATTCTGGCGGCGGAACATTGATGCCTCCCCTGCCCTGTACCGGCTCCACGAGCACCGCGCCGATCTTCTTGCCGCGAAAGCAGTGACGAAGCGCCGTCTCGGTCTCCGCCAACCCACCTTCGGCGGACGGATACGGAGCGAACTCGACGAACCCGCCCAGTTGCGCTGCGAATCGCGCACGAAAATGCGCGCGGTGCGTCGCGTTGAGCGCGCCATAGCCCAGGCCATGATACGCGCCCGTGAAGGCGATGACGCCGCGCCGCCCGGTGGCGAGCATCGCCGTTTTTAACGCCGCTTCCACCGCCTCGAAGCCAGAGCTGCCGAAAATGGTTTTGCCGTAGCGGGCGCGACCTTTGTGCTTTGAACTTTGAGCTTTGAACTTTGCATCATGCCACCGCTCGAACGTCAGCCGGCTCAACGCACGCGCCAGTTGCGCCTTGAGTGCAGGCGGATGCACATCGCCCATCGCGTGAAGCAAGCGCGCCATCTGCCGCTGGCCGGCGCGCACCACGCGCGGGTTGGCGTGGCCCGCCGCCGCAACGCCGAAGGCCGCTGTGAGATCCAGATACTTTTTCCCGTCGGCATCCCAGACGTGAACACCGCGTGCACGCTCCCAGACGATGGGCCACGATCCGTCCGCCTCGAAGTGCGTGACGTTGCGCGATTCGTAGCGGCGCAACTGGCGAAGGATGGCGGTGGTCCGGCTCACACGAGTCTTTAGACGCCACGCGCGTCCGGCGCCCAGAGAATCTTGTGCAACTGCGCCTGGAACCGCACCGGCAGCGCGTCGGCGATGAGGCGCTCGGCCAACTCGCGGCGCGTCAGCGGCGTCTGACCCGGCGGAACTTTTTTGAGCGACGGCGCCTGTTGCTCCGGAGCGAGCGGCTGCACCCAGGAAACCAGCAACGGGCAGATCTCCGCGAGGTGCCGCGCGGCGATTTGTTCTTTCGCCCAGTCGTAATCCTCCACCGTGCCGATGACGAACTTGATTTCGTCCGTGCCCTTGAGGTGCGCGAGGTTTTCCCACCGGTTGCGCGCCACCTCGCCGCTGCTCGGGCATTTCACATCCATGATGCGCCGCACGCGCGCGTCCACCGCGCCGAGGTCGAGCGCGCCGCTGGTCTCGACAAGCACGGTGAAGCCGTCGTCGCACAATGATTTCATCAGGGGCAGCGCGTTGGCTTGCAGGAGCGGCTCGCCACCGGTGAGTTCGACGAGCGGCAGTTTCCGATCTCCCGTGTCCGTTTTCACGGGGCCGAATCGCACGGCCAGGCGGTGCACCTCCGCGCGGATGTCCACCAAAGTTTGCTTGGTGCCCTGGGTGAAGGCATACGCGGTGTCGCAGTACGAACAGCGGAGGTTGCACGCCGTCAGCCGCACGAACACGCACGGCAGTCCGGCGAAGGTGCTTTCGCCCTGCAAGCTCAGATATATTTCGTTGACGACCAGCGTTTCCGACATCGCGTCGCAATCTACCGGACGGGCCGCGATTAGTGAATCTCCATTCACAATTTCCCCGCTGCGGCCTACGCTGCGCCAGTGAAAATTTACGACCACCCCACTTTTCGCATGGCGTGCGCCCAGTTCGACGCCGTCGCCGCGCACCTCGACATCCCCCACGCCGAGCGGGATCGCCTGAAGTATCCCAAACGTTCCCTGACCGTCGCGTTGCCCATCCACCGCGACGACGGCTCCACGCAAGTCTTCGCTGGCTACCGCGTGCAACATCATCTGACGCTCGGTCCCACCAAGGGCGGCCTTCGTTACCATCCGGAGGTCGCGCTGGGCGAAGTCGCGGCGCTCGCCATGTGGATGAGTTGGAAGTGCGCCCTCGCCGGACTTCCCTATGGCGGCGCGAAAGGCGGCATCGAGTGCGATCCCGCTACGCTGTCCCTAGCCGAATTGGAACGCCTCACCCGCCGCTACACGCAGGAGATGATTCCCTTCATCGGCCCGCAGGTGGACGTCATGGCGCCCGACGTCGGCACCAACGAGCAGACGATGGCGTGGATGATGGACACCTATTCCGTCCACGTCGGCAGCGCCGTGCCCAGTATCGTCACCGGAAAACCCGTCGGCCTCGGCGGCTCGCTGGGCCGCCGCGAAGCCACGGGACGCGGCGTCGGCTACCTGGTCAACCGCGCCATGGACACGATCAAACTCGACGCCGCCCAAGCCACCGCCGTCGTGCAAGGATTTGGCAACGTCGGCTCCGTGGCGGCGTATTGGCTCGCGAAGCATGGCGTGAAGATCCTCGCCGTGAGCGACGTGCATGGCGGCATCTTCAACGCCGGCGGATTGGACTTCGGGCAACTGGAACAATACGCCGCCCGGACGCGGACCGTGGTCGGTTTCCCGGGCGCGGAACCCATTACCAACGAGCAACTGCTCGTCACCCCATGCGACATCCTCGTGCCCGCCGCGATGGAACGCCAGATCACCGCCGCGAACGCTGCCAACCTCCGCTGTCGCATCCTCGCCGAAGCGGCAAACGGCCCCACCACGCCGGAGGCGGACGCTATCCTCGCCGCGCGCGACGACTTATTCATCATTCCCGACATCCTATGCAATGCGGGCGGAGTCATCGTCAGCTATTTCGAGTGGGTCCAGGATTTGCAGAGCTTCTTCTGGACGGAGACAGAGGTGGTGGACAAATTGTTCCGCATCCTGGAAACGGCGTTCACGCAGGTCTTGAATTTGAGTCGCAAGCGGAAAATTTCGATGCGCCTGGCCGCGATGGCGCTGGGCGTGGGCCGCGTGTGGGAGGCGAAGAAGATGCGCGGGTTGTTTCCGTGAGCGCCCGATCGGCGCGAACCCGGGTCAAATCATTTCCACCTTGTCGGGCTTGGTGCCGGGCGGGGTGAACTGGCGGCGCAACTCCTCGCAACGCCGGAGCGCGTCACGGGTCGCCTCGTCATGCGGCGCGATCTTGAGCGCGGCGCGCAGGCAGTCGCAGGCCGCCGCCAGATCACCAAGTTTCAGGCGGCAGATGCCAGTGCCCTGCCAGGCACCGTAATGGTTGGGATTGAGGCGGAGCGTGCGCTCGCAGTCGGCGATGGATTTTTCGTAGTCGCCCATCTGCCAATAGACGGAGGCACGGCGGTTCCAACCTTCGGCGTAAGTGGGGAACTTGGCGAGCAGCCGGTGAAGCACCGCAAGCGCTTCCGGGAAGTTTTCCTTCGCCTCGGCCTGCTGGGCGGATTGCATGAGCTGATAGGCTTCATCCCCGGCGGCGGTGAACCAGAGATGTTCCACGCCGCGGCGGGCGAGATCGCGCGCGGCGGCATCATCAGCTTTGAGCGCGGCGAGCAGTTGCTCCTCGGCGCCCAGCGCGGCGAGCGCACAGGCGGCGCGAAACTGCTGGCGGGCGTCGCCGGCCACGAGCTGGCGGTAGAGGCGCTCCTTGTGCCAGCGCGTGTGCCGCAGGCCGTGCATCGCGAGATACACGGTGCAGCACACCACAACCAACAGCCACAGCGCGCGCAAACCGCGCGGGAGAAAAATGTTCACGCGGAAACGTCCGGCTGGCGCGCGGACGGCACAAGAGGTAGTTCCCCGGTGCGCGAGTTCCGGGAAGTTACGGGCGACGGCACAAGTTTGACACGGACCGGCGGGCCTTTTAGCGTTTCTTCGTGAAATTTTTCACCGTGAAGAAAACCGCGTCGCCGGCCCCGGCATGAACGCCGGCGAAATCATCGCGTGGCACTTCGCCTCGCGCTCACCCTTCCGACTGACGTGGAGTGATGGAACAATCACGGCGCTCGCCGACGCGCCGGTCGCGCCGCCCAAACACCGGTGGGTCGCGCCGCCGCTGGTGGATTTGCAGGTCAACGGCTACGGTGGCGTGGATTTCCAGCAGGACAACCTCACGCTCGAAGAGCTGGTCGCCGCCACCAGAAAGTTGCACGCCGCCGGCTGCGGAAGTTATCTGCTCACGCTGATCACCGACGCGTGGCCCGCGCTGATGGCGCGGCTCCGCCATTTGCGCAACCTGCGCGTCCAGTCCCCGGAACTGCGCGACGCCATCGCCGGCTGGCACATCGAGGGGCCGTTCCTGTCCGGCGAGCCGGGCTTCTGCGGCGCGCATGACGCGGACGCGATGTGCGACCCGCAGCCCGAGCACATCCGGGAATTGCGCGCCCTCACCGGCGACGACGCGGTGCTGCTCACGCTGGCGCCCGAACGCCTTGATGCCATCGCCGCCATCGCCCAGGCCGTTTCCCTCGGCATCAAAACAAGCCTCGGCCACACCAACGCACCGATGAAGCGCATCACGCAGGCGATCAAGGCAGGTGCGACGGGCTTCACGCATCTGGGCAACGGCTGCCCGCGCGATCTGGACCGGCACGACAACATTCTCTGGCGTGCGTTCGAGACCAAGGGGCTGGTGGTGGGTGTGATCCCGGACGCCATTCATGTTTCGCCGCGATTGTTTCGCTTGATGCACCGGGTGCTCGATGCCAGCTCGATTTACTACACCACGGACGCGATGGCCGCCGCTGGCGCGCCGCCCGGCCGATATCAACTGGGCCGTTTGGAACTGGAGGTGGGCGAGGATCAAGTCGTGCGTCTGCCGGGCAGACAAAACTTCGCCGGCTCCGCGCTGAAACCCGTTGAAGGCGTCTTCCGCGCCGCGCACATGCTCGGCTGCGACTGGCAGGAAGCGTGGCCGCGCGCCTCGGCGACACCCGCGCGCTTCATGGGCCTGCCGCACGGACTGCATGTCGGCGCGCCCGCGACGTTCTGCGTGGTGGAAGTCACGCCGGACAATCTGCTCGACGAACTGCGCGTTTACGTCCGGGGCGAGCTGATCGAAAGCCCTGCCGCCACCCTGCCGTAAGCGCGGGTTGCCGGAGGTCTCTCAACGCGCCACCGCGCGCGCCTGCACGCGCAGACCTGTTTTCACCGGCGCGTCCGCGAAGGAGATGACGCCGTGACGCGCCGTGGCGCCCGCGTAGGGGTCGTTCGTGATGAGAAGGTTTCCGTCAATGTCGAGGTAGTCGGTGAGTTCGGCCAGATGCGCCGCGGCGCTGATGAGGATGCTCGATTCGATCATGCAGCCGATCATGGTTTTCAATCCGGCCTTGCGCGCCGCCACCAACGCCGCGTGCGCGCCGGTGATGCCGCCGGTCTTCACCAGTTTCACGTTCACCGAGTGCGCCCACTCCGCCACGCGCACGATGTCGGCGGCGTGATGATAGGACTCGTCGGCCATGATGGGCAGGGGCGAGCGCGCTTTGAGCCAGACGAGGTCGGCGAGGTCGGCGTTCGCCGGCATGGGCTGCTCGCAGAATTCGACGTGGCCGTCGGACGCGAGCCATTCGAGATTCTTCAACGCCGCTTCCTTCGTCTTCCAACCTTCGTTGGCGTCCACGCGCACGGTTTTCTTCGGCGCCACTTCGCGCAACGCGGCGAGGCTTTGCCGGTCGTCCGGACCGCCGACCTTGAGCTTGAGCACGGGATAGGACGCGGCTTCGAGGACCTTCGCGCGGATGACCTCCGGCTTGTCGATCCCGATGCTGAAGGAAGTGACGTGTTTGTTCTCGGTGAAACCGAGCTGGAGAAAATCGCAAACCGCCCGGCCCGCCTTGCGCGCCGCGCCGTCGAGCAACGCCATGTTCACCGCGCCCTTGGCGGCGAACTGGCCGGGCGCGACGGCGTCGAGGTGCTTCATGCTGGCGGCCACGTCGGCAAAGGAGAGTTTGTCCGCGTTGACGTGTTCGAGGAACGCCATGCCGCCGTCGGCACTTTCCTGGTAGCGCGAGGACGGCGCGGACTCGCCCAACCCCACCGTGCCGTCCTGGTCCGTCAGCTCGACCAGGACAATTTTGAAAATGTTCGTGCCACCGCCACCGCCCGGGGCGAGGCCGCTGGCGATGGCCCAGCGATGGGCAAGCTGCAGATCGAAGCGACGAAAGGAGAGTTTCATGCAGGGAACGAAAGCGGAAATAGCCGCCGGAGGCAAACAGGTTCTTGAAGGATTCCGAAGGCTCCCTTCAACAGCCTCATTGCTCCCGCACGGTCCACCCGTTATCCTGACGCCATGAGCACGCTCGCTGTCAGCGCGGAAAAGGAAACCCAACTCGCCCAACGCATGGCCGCGCTGGACGTGCGCGAGGCCGACATCGAGGAGACCTTCGTCCGCTCCGGCGGCCACGGCGGGCAGAACGTCAACAAGACCTCCACCTGCGTCATGCTGCTTCACCGCCCGACCGGGGTGCAGGTCAAATGCCAGGCCACGCGCCAGCAGGGACTCAACCGCTTCTTCGCCCGCCGCCTCCTGCTCGACAAGATTGAGGCGTTGAAGAACGGCTTCGTGGCCGCCGAGCGCGCGCGCATCGAGAAAATCCGCCGCCAGAAACGGAAACGTTCCCGGCGCGCGAAGGAACGGATGCTCGCCGACAAATCCCACCACGCCGACAAGAAGACTGCGCGTCGTTCGATCTCGATGGAGTAGGACAGCACGCGCTGGTTTTGAATCCGGACGGATGGCAGTTGAACTGCTGAACATTCCGCTTGTGAGCGGAACGAATATTGGACGCGTGGCGAAATACTGGCAAACCGCCGCGCCCGCGTGGGTGCTGGCAGTAGGAATTGTTTTCGCGGTCGCGGGGAACACCTTCTGCCAGACGCCGCCGTCGCCGCCGAATGATCATTTTACCAACCGCATCGTGCTGACGGGTAATTCGATCACCTTCACCGGCACGCTGGCGGGTGCCACCACGGAGACAATACCGAACGGGCCTGAGGAAGTCCCTGGTTACCCGTTCGTACAAATCTTGAATCGTCACTCGGTCTGGTGGTCATGGACGCCGACAGAATCGCTACCGGTCACATTTCAAGTCTTGGAATTTCCACCCACTGCGGGATATGCTGGTAATTCCGGCTACATGGGATCTGCTTTGGCCGTTTACACGAACAAGTGCGGGTTATTGCCGCTTCAGTCCGGGACCGCTTCCGAGTGTCCCAATGTCACATCTGCGGGTTACGCAGATGCTGGAATGACGTTGGATTCATTCCGGGTGTGGCAGGGTTTTTCTTTTTTGGCGAGGGCGGGAACGGAGTATTCCATAGTTTTGCACGGGTCTATTCTGTCGAACTATGTCATCAGCTTGACGGCCACCAATGTGCCGTTGATTGTCGAGCCACCGAAAAGCCTGACCGTCTCACCCAATGCCAGCGCATTGTTCACGGTGTTCGCGCTCGGCATCCGCCCGTTCCACTATCAATGGCGCTTCAACGGCGTGGATTTGCCCGCTGAAACCAGTCCCATGCTGCTCCTAACGAATGTGCAGCCGGAGCACGCGGGTCTCTACTCGGTGGAGGTCAGCACTCCCACGATCCCGAACGCGAGCACGAATACGAGCGTGGCAGCATCGTTGAACGTGCGCGGCGAGGAAGTCATCCCGGAACTGCTGTCCACGCGCGTGTTGTCGAATGTGCTGGTGTTCACGCTGGCCGGCGAAGCGGGCCGCAATTATCGCGTCGAGTTTTCCACCAACCTTGCGAACTGGTCGCCTGCGAGGAATTTTCCGATGAGCTATCCCTTCACCGGCAGCGTGGCCTTCAACAGCAACGGGGGCATGACGCTGTCGCTGCCGCGCGATACGCCGCGCAAATACGTCCGCGCCTCTCGTTACACGCCGGCCAACGAAGTATGCAACGCCACGCTCAAACAACTGCGCTTCTCCAAGGAGATTTGGGCTGTGGAAAAAAACAAGGGCGGTACTGACATTGCAGGCTTCGTTCAACTCGCTCCCTACTTCAAATCCAACACGAATAGACCGGGACAGCCTTGGCTCGACTGTCCCAACGGCGGTGCTCGAACGGCGAACATCATTGGTGGGTTGCCTTCATGCAGCATCCCCGGCCACGTCCTGGAAGAGCCGCGCTAGTTTTCAACAACGTCCGATGGCCACGGCGCGAGTGGATCCATGCTCTCCCGCGCCGACCATTGCCGGCCCCGTTCGGCGTTCGCCCGAATTTTCCACTTTCGCGGACGCGTTTGGCGCGATAGAATCCCACACAGTAGAATCAATTGATTGTATGCCAACGGCTGATCTGACACTTCAACTGCCTGCCGAGGAAGTCGAGTTCCTCAAGGACTACGCCCGACAGCATGGCACAACCGTCACCGAAATCGTTGCCAGCTACGTCTCGCGGCTGAAGGCAAACGACCAATCACCACTCCATCCGGATATTGTGAGCATCACCGGCCTGGTTCCCGAGAACATTGACGCCCAGGCCGCCTATCGCCAGCACCTCCTCGACAAGCACAAATGAAGGTCGCGCTCGACCTCAACGTGGTGCTGGATGTCGTGCAGAACCGGCAGCCCCATTATCAAGATTCCGCGGAGGTTCTGAGCCGGGCACGCACCGGAGAGATTGAAGCGGTCCTGCCCAGCCACGCCGTCACGACGCTTTATTACGTCATAGCCAGGTCCGCCGGTTCCACCAAGGCCGGACAGACCGTGGATTGGCTGCTGACTCACTTCGAGGTGGGCGTGGCCGACAAAACCATTTTCCGCCGCGCCCGCCAATTGTCCTTCGCCGATTTCGAGGACGCGGTCGTCGCCAGCGTCGCGGAAGCCACGCGCTGCGATTACGTCGTCACGCGGAATGTTCCCGACTTCGCCGGTTCGCCGATCCCCGCCATGACACCAGCCGACTTCCTGGCGGCCCTCCCTCCTGCGGACGCAGCGCCCGGACATACGCAAAAGCCCCAACCTTGATGGTGGGCCATCCTCCACGTTCGCCCCATCTCACTTCCCATCTTCCTTCGGCGGCGGCACCTGCGCGGGGCTTTTGAGATAGGCGATGAGGTCGCGCACTTCCGGCTCGGTGAGCGCCTGCAACAGGCCCTCCGGCATCATCGAAATCTCGCCTTGCGTGAGCGACTGGATTTCACCGCGCGGGATGACGAGGCTGTCGTTGGCCGTCACGATGGTCACGGCGTTCTGGTCCTGCCGCGTGACGATGCCGGTGATGACGCGGTCGTCCTTCGTGTCCAGCGTCGAGGTGCGATAGTCGTTCGGGATGACGGCGTTCGGATCGAGCACGTTCTGCAACACGTAGTCGAGGTCGCCGCGATTGGAGCCGGTGATGTCCGGCCCGACCTTGCCGCCCGTGTCGAAGAGGGTGTGGCATTGCTGGCACACGCGGGCGAACACTCCCCGGCCCCGCGACGCATCGCCCGCCGGGCCGGTCTGGATCATCGCCTTGTATTTCGCGATTTCCTTGAGCTTGTCCGCATCGCTCTCGCGCACGGCGCCCCAGAGCTTGCCGACTTGTTCCAGCAACGCGGCGTCCTTGAGCTGGCGCAACTGGCTCACAATGTCCGCAGTGAGATCGCGCCGGGAAACCTTGTTTTCGTCGAGCGCGGTGAGCAGTTGTCTGGCGTAGGCGACGCGCGAGACGAGCGTGTTGAGCGCGTCCTTCCGCTCGGCGGGCGCGAACGAATTGTAAACCGCCAGCACCGCCGCCGGCGTCTGCGGATCGTCATACGTCGCCAGCCCGCGCAGCGCCGGGCCGCGCAACGCCGGGTCGTTGAGCAACTGCCGCAGCGACGCGGCGAGCGCCGGGTCTTTCTTGGCCAGCAGTGAGGCGAGCGCGCTCTGGCGGGCGGGCACGGGCGACTGCGCGTCCATCAGCGTCTTTTGCAATGACGCCAGCGCGGTTGAACTACCGAAGGTGAGGGAGAGCGATTGCGCCAGTTCGCGGACTTGCGGGTTGGAACTTTTGGCCAGCTTCGCGGAAACTTCCTCCCAGCCCGCCGGCATCTTCACGCCGCGCCGGCCTTTCAGCCCATCGCTCATGCCCTTGAGCAAATCGAGTTGGAACTGCGCGTCGTCAGTCTGGCCGAGCAATTGCGTGAGCGCGGGCAGGGCGTCGTCCTCCGCGCGCGTCGGGACGGCGGCGAGCAGCGCCAGCGCAGCGAGCAACGGGAACAGGCATTTCATGGCACGAGAATGCCGGCGGACGCGCGGGGTGTCCAACGCGCTTTTTTCAGAAGCCCAGGCGGGCGTTGACAGATCGCCCGTCGCCGCCAATCCTCGGCGCATGGAAAAAATCATTTACCCGCGCAGCCCGCGCGAGACGATGTGCGGCTGGACGCATCTGGCGCGTTACGTTGACAAGATTCGCCTGCACCTGGCCGGCAGGTTGCACGCCGATTACCAGCCCAACTTCGGCAAGGGTTTCGACGGCGCGTGGCTCAAGGCCGCCGGACTCGCGCACGAACAATTCGTCGCCGTGGTCAAGGACACCCTCACCGATGGCGAAGTCGCCGACTGGGTCTTGAAGCATGTGAAGAAGTCCGACGCGGAGAAGCAGGCGCACGCGGCCGGGATGCTGGATTACCCCAAGTCCGATGACGCCGCTGGTCAGGAACGACTGCAACAGCGCAAGGCGTCGAGCGGTCTGGCCGGACGCGACGACATCCGCTGCTTCGTGGACTACATAGACGCGGACGAGCAGCGCGGTTAGACCTGTCTGGAAAGTGGCGCTGGCGCCCTCGCCAGCGAAAGTCATGCGGGCGCCTCGCCCGCAGAAGGCGCGGCAGGCGGGGGCGCCTGCCCCACACCCATGCCAAACAGATGCTCAGAGCAGACCGGGTTGCGCGCCCGGCGCCGGCTGAAGGTTCAGCTTCTTGTAACTCAACTCCGTGGCGACGCGGCCTTGCGGCGTGCGCTTCAAGTAGCCTTCCATGATCAGATACGGCTCATAGACTTCCTCCAGCGTGTCCGGTTCCTCGCCCACGGCGACGGCGAGCGAACTGACGCCCACCGGCCCGCCGCCGAACTTCATGATCACGGCTTCGAGGATGCGCTTGTCCATCTCGTCGAGGCCGTTCTCGTCAATCTCCAGGATGGCGAGCGACTGGTCGGCGATGGGGCGCGTGATGCGACCATCGCCACGCACCTGGGCGAAGTCGCGCACGCGGCGGAGCAGGTTGTTCGCGATGCGCGGCGTGCCGCGGCTGCGCCGGGCGATTTCACGCGCGCCGGTCTGTTCGATCTCGATATTCAACAGGCGCGCGGAGCGGATGACAATTTTCTCCAGGTCGTCCGCGTTGTAATAATCAAGCCGCTCGCGCACGGGGAAGCGCGTGAGCAGCGGCGCGGTGAGCAGGCCGCTGCGGGTGGTCGCGCCGATGAGCGTGAAGCGCGGCAGGTTCAGCCGCACGCTGCGGGCGTTCGGACCCTGGTCAATGATGATGTCGAGCTTGAAGTCCTCCATCGCCGGGTAGAGATATTCCTCGATGGTTTTCTGGAGGCGATGGATTTCATCAATGAACAGCACGTCGCCTTCTTCGAGATTGGTGAGCAGGCCGGCAAGGTCGCCCGCCTTTTCGATGGTGGGGCCGCTGGTGCTCTTGAGGTTCGCGCCCATCGCCTTGGCGATGATGTTGGCGACGGTCGTCTTGCCGAGACCGGGCGGGCCGCTCAGGAGGATGTGGTCAATGGCTTCGTTGCGCTGGCGGGCGGCTTGCACGGTGATTTCGAGGCGCTCCTTGACCTTGGGCTGGCCGGTGAAATCAGAGAACAGCGACGGACGCAGCGTCATTTCCAACGCGGCATCGGGCTTCGTCAGCACGTCCGAGATCATTCGCTCTGGCATCTCACGCAAGGATGGGGAAAGCGGGTTCAAAGTTCAAAGCTCAAAGTTCAAAGCTCAAAGTTCAAAGCTCAAGAGAAGTTCCAAGTTGCAGCGGGCCGAGCCAAGGCAGGAGGACCGGGTGGCCGCGGACACCGCCGCCTGTTCGTCAGCCAATCATGATGACCTGACGGGGAGTGAGCGTGGCCAGCAGGCCAGCGCCGCAGCCGCGCCGCAGCCGCGCCTTGACATTCGCCCGCCACTGCACTTCAAAGGAGTCATGAATTCTCATTCCAACCGGAGTCGGTCCCGCCGCCAGACCGCGATTGTCATTCGCCATTCCCATGTCTCTCGCTGATCTCCGCAAAGAATACACGCTGGGCGGAGTGGCGGAAGCAGACCTCGACGCCGATCCCATCCGGCAGTTTCAGAAATGGTTCGCCCAGGCGCAGGAGGCCGGCGTGCCGGAACCAAACGCGATGGTGCTCGCCACCGCCGACGCGCGCGGCAAACCCTCCGCCCGCGTGGTGCTGCTCAAGGACGTGGACGCGCGCGGCTTCTCCTTTTACACCAATTACCAGAGCCGCAAGGGACGCGAACTGGCCGCCAACCCGTTCGGCGCGCTGAATTTTTTCTGGACGGCGCTGGAGCGGCAAGTGTGTGTGAGCGGTGGCGTCATCAAGCTTTCCGCAGAGGAATCAGTGGCGTATTTCCAAACTCGCCCGCGTGGCAGCCGGCTTGGCGCGTGGGTTTCGCAACAAAGCCAGCCTGTGACCAACCGCGCCGCGCTGGAGGAAAAACTGGCGCAAATGGAAACGCAGCATCCCGGCGAGGACATTCCCCTGCCGCCGCAGTGGGGCGGCTACCTGCTCGCGCCGGCGGAAATTGAATTCTGGCAGGGCCGCCCCAACCGCCTGCATGATCGCCTGCGCTACCGCAAACAGCCCGGCAACCGCTGGATCATCGAGCGGCTCTCACCCTGACATGTCCGGTTCGCCGCTCGGCGCGGAATATTGACATCTTGCGCCGCCACCTGTTAGAAGATGTCCATGCATACCATGAAACATCTGGTCCTCTTGCTGGCGCTCCTCTTGGTGCCAGGCTTCGACGCCCCGGGAGCCGACGCGCCAGCCAAGTTCACCGTCGGTGAATTCAGCTTCAGCCGGCCCGCCGGTTGGGAAGGGGTGGAAGTCACTTCGTCCATGCGCAAAGCCCAGTTGAAAATCCCCGGCGCTGATAAACAGGCTGGCGGCGAAGTCGTCTTCTTTCATTTTGGCGAAAACAACGGCGGCGGCACGCAGGCCAACGTGGACCGCTGGTTCGGCCAGTTCCAAGAGCCGCGCGAGAAGATCAATGCCCAGACCGAGGCCGCGACCATCGGCAAACGCAAAGTCACCTACGTCCAGGCCGAGGGTACCTACCTAAGCGGCATGCCCGGCGGCCCGAAGACGGCGCAACCTGATTCCATGTTGTTGGGTGCCATCCTCGAAAGCCCGCAGGGCAGCGTCTTCATCAAACTGACCGGCCCGGCGAACCTGGCGAAGAAAGCCAAAGAGCCATTCCGCAAAATGGTCGAAGGCGCGTTGAAGGCGGAGTGATACGCGCTGGAAGATTGGTGCCGGTGGTGGGACTCGAACAGTTTTAGGGAGTTTCCCCAAAACTCACTACTCCGCAACTACCACCTCACCACCAGAGGCGAACAGCCTCATAACTAACGAACGCCAATAGAATCAGGTGTTTACGCACGTCTGTCAAGCACTCGACATTACGCGCCAAATACAAACCTACTACTCACCAATTACTCATTCATCACCCGTTCACTGGCACTTTCACTGGCACTAAAAACATCATTTAACCGCCTGATTCATTGCGAATTCATGCCGCGCTGGCCCGTGCGTGCGGTTGACTGCGCTCACTTCGCGCCGCCAACCCAACGCACGCGCCGCGACGGTTTGGTTCACTGCCGGTCCGTGCCGCTTCCCGTCGCGCTTGGCGGAAACGACTATGCGTTCGTTCCTCCCGCCGCTCCGTCCAGCAGCACCGACCGTCTTTCCATTTTGTTTTCGCTAAACTCACTGGATCATCCGCCTTACGGTTGAAACGGGGAGATTCTGAAATGCGGCCATTCTGCCGTTAGAAATTCGGGGTTCATTTTTTACCACTTCCTCAAGTGCTTCGAGGATTGGTGCAGAATCGGAATACCGA
>JANNEF010000031.1:0-8583 GCA_031378375.1 Verrucomicrobiota bacterium
CTCGCCATGCCGTAGAGAAATGTACCGTCAGAAATCAGAGAACCCATCGGGAAACTTCCGCTAGGTACCTCGTCAAAATCAAGCAAGTTGATATATCCGCTTCCATCTGCACCGCCTTGCCCGTGCTCTTGGCCAGGATGCTTGGATTCTGCTCTTCGGCGAAGCGATTCAAGATGTGGATGCCGTTGGTGACGCCGACCCCGATCACCAGCGGCAGCGTCATGATGTTCGCGGGATTGAAGGGGATGCCGAACCAGCCCATCACGCCGACCATCCACAGCGAACCGACGGCCACTGGCAACAGCGAGAGCACCACGCAGGAGATTTTGCGAAAGTGGATGAACACCAGAATTGCGATGGCGATGAGCGAATAGAGCGCCGCCTCTTCGAAGCTGGTCTTAAGCAGCGTCGTGTATTCCAGCAACTGAACCGGCGTGCCGGTGGCCATCGGATCGATCCGGCGCAAGTCCGCCACAAACTCCTCCTGTGCTGCGCGGTCCCAGACATCGCGCCTGGGGTAAACCTGGAGCAGATGTTCTCCATTGATGCCGATGAAACGGTTGCGCAACGGCTCCGGCAGGTCGTCCGCCGTCATGCGGCCCCGGTCATCCTGTTCCTGGAGCGCCGTGAATGTTTTCCGCACGTCGTCAAACAAGGCGCGCTGAAACTCGCCCAGCTTGTCGGCGGCCAGTTCGGGTTTTTCCAGTTGCATCCGCTCGCGCAGGCGGCTGACGGCTTTGCGCAACGCCAGCAGTTGCCGATGCAGCGCGGGGTCTTCCTTCTCGACTTCGTTGGCGGCCAGGCCCGCGTAGCCATGCAGCGAGAACAATGCGAGCGTGAGGTCCGGGATACTCGCGGGGCGCTCGTCCACCGGCTGAAAATGAATTTCCGATGTGACCCTCTTCACGTCCGAAAGCAGCGCCAGCTTCTTCGTCTGGTCCTCGGTCAGATACGGAACCATGGACTCCACCTTGGCGACGGACGGCAATTCTTTCATGCGGGCCGCCAGTTCCCCGGCCTGCGCCAGGTTGGTCGCCACCACCGCGCCGTACAAGACCGAATTGGTGGAGGATTGGATCAGCTTGTCCTGGAAAATCACCGCCGGCAGGCCCGCGCTCTGCATGTGCAGCAGGTTGTAATCGAAGTAAACCTTCCGCGCCGGGATCACGCACAACCCGCTCAACCCCAAAGTCACGATCACCACCATCACGGGCCGGCGCAGCCAGAAGTTTTCGATGCGCGCCCGCCTGTCCACCTCGACGGACGCCTGCCGGTCGAGCATTGGCCCCAGTTCGTGGTCGAGCACGTTTTGCCGGCCGCGCAGCAGCAGCACCGGGAGCAGCGTCATCATCGGCACCAGGCACACCAGCAGCCCGCCACCGCAGATGATGCCCATCTCCTTGATGCCGTCGAAGTCCGTCCCCGCCATTGCGAAGAACGCGCCGGCGGTGGTGAAACATCCGGTGAAGATGCCCATGCCGGTGTAAACAATCGCCTTCTCCAGCGCCGCCCGCTCGGTCTGGCCGTGCCGCAACTCCTCCTCGTAGCGCGTGATCAAATGCACGCCGAAATCAATCGCCAGCCCGATCAGGATCGGCACGAACGTGATCGTCAGGATGTTCAAATGCCCCACGACCAGCGTCGTATAGCCCATCGTGTAGGCCAACCCGACGAGCAGGCACAGGTTGGCCTTCAACGGCCGGCCCGTCTCGTGGTACCCGTAAATGAAAATCAACGCCACCAACACCAGCGAAACCACCGTCGCCAGCGTCGTGTCCTTCTGCGACTGTGCCATCTCGTCCACTTCGAGCACCGGCTCGCCCGTCAGCCCCACGTTGAGGCCGGGCACCTCCACCTGCGTGCTGGCGATCAACTCCCGCAGCCGCACCACCGCGTCGCCGTTGAGCATTTCGTTCCGCGCCTGGGCGGTCACGAGATAAATCCGCCCATTGCCGTATGTGATGTACATCTGCTGCTCCGCCTCCTTGCCGCCCTCGAACAGCGCGTTGATGCCCGGCGAAGGCGGGTTGCCCAGCCGCTGCAAGCCATCGGTCGCCTGCGACAAAATCCGCTCCAGCGCGGGCAGCGCCTTGAGCAGCGCGTCATTTTCCGCGTTGGCCTCGCGGCGCGCGGTGCGGAACTGCGTGTTCACCATGTCGAACAGCGATACCAGGTTCGTCGCCCGCGTGAACTGTTGCAGCACCGGCTTGTATTCCGTGAGCGTCTTGCGCAAATCCTCCAGGTCTTTTTCCGGGAGGAACAGCAGCGCCTTCCTGCCCATCAGCTTCAAGTCGCCCTTGTAGAAAACGCCCGTGAACAGGTTTGTCTCCGCCTCCAGTTTCGCGCCCAGCCGCTCGACGAACTGGCGGTTCTTTTCCATGAACTCGCTTTCCACCACCACCACCAGGTCGTCCTGCACCGGAAACTGCGCCTTGTACCGGAGGTATTGCCGGTGATATTCCTTGTCCCCGCCGACCAGATCATTGCGGCTGGTGTGAAACTCCAGCTTCTTGATCGTGAACAGCACGCACACCACCACCAGCGCCACCTGCGGATAAAAGAACCAGCGGCGGTGATGGAAAATCAGGTCCGACAGCTTGAACAGCAGCCGGGCGGTGAAGGATGGCCGCGGTTCGGACATGGTCAGGCGCTGGCGACTGCCAGCGATGCAAAAACCACCGCGCTACCGTCGAGCGTTGAAACATTCACAATTCAACAAGGCTGCCCGCGTTCACGCCACGCCTTCCTCCGGGAACTCCGCGTTCGTGTAAACCTCTTTCACGTCGTCGTGCTCCTCCAGCGCGTCCACCAGCCGGCTCACTGCCGCCACCGCCGCCGGGTCCGCCAGTGGCACGGTCAGCGTGGGCAGCGACGTCACCTCTGCCACCGCGCACTTGATGCCACGAGCCTCGATCCGTTTATGCACCGCCTCGAAGTTCCCAGGCTCCGTCAGAATCTCGTAACTATGCGCGTCCGCCTTGAAATCCTCCGCGCCCGCCTCCAGCGCCAGTTCCATCAACTCATCCTCGTTCGCCGCGTCGCGCGCGACGATGATCTGCCCTTTGCGCTGGAAAAGCCGCGTGACCGAACCCGCTGTGGCGATGCTCCCGCCGCTCTTGGTCATCAGGCTGCGAATCTCCGCCGCCGTCCGGTTGCGGTTGTCCGTGCTCAACTCCACGATCATCGCCACGCCGTTGGGGCCGTAAACCTCGTACGTCAGATCCGCGAAGCTCGCCGCGCCGCCTTCGCCGGTGCCCTTGGCGATGGCGCGCTCGATGTTGTCATTGGGCATGTTCGCCGCGCGGCACCGCAGCAACGCCATGCGCAACCGCGGGTTCATGTCCGGGTCCGCGCCGGCGAGCTGCGTCGAGATGGTGATCTCCTTCGCCAGCTTGGCAAAAATCCTCCCCCGCTTGGCGTCAATGGCGCCTTTGAAGTGTTTGACCTTCGCCCATCTGCTGTGTCCGGCCATGCTCCAAATCTCCAGTATCGAATGTTAATATCGCCGCCCCGCTCCTCAGGCCTTCGCCGGCTCCACCAGCACCGCCGTGCCGTAGCACAAAACCTCCGTGATGCCTGTGCCGATCTCCGTCGCGTCGTAGCGTACGCCGATGACCGCGTTGGCACCCAGCTCGCCGCCGTGGGTGAGCATTTGCTGGAAGGCCTCGCCGCGCGTGCGCTCGCACAGGCTGGTGTAGAGCGAGATGTTCCCCCCGAAGATGCTCTGGATGCCCGCGCCGATGTTCCCAAAGATCGAGCGCGATCGCACGATGATGCCGCGCACCACGCCGAACGATTTCACGATGCGGTAGCCCGGCAGTTCAAACGCCGTGGTGGTCAAAGGATGTGTCTGACTCATACGTGCGCCGAATTGAACACCAACCGCCCACCAAGGCGAAGGTATTTTTTGGTCCCGCGCCAGGCGGAGAAGCGCGGGGAGGCGCGTCAGCGTCTTGCGGCGGCAAAAGAAGTGCGCCGCCGCTTGGGGGTGGGCGGGACGTGGGAAAATGCCCGTGGGTGCGGGGTTGGCCATGCGGAAGCAGGATTGCAGTTCAACGGTCGAGGGTGTTGGGCGGGCAGCGCACCGCCGTGATGTGCAGGATGTTCAGGTGCAGTTCCACCAGCGCCAGGGCCAGCGTGTCCGCGCCGGTGATGGTTTCGTAATGATCGGTCTGGAGGCTGGCCTTGGGCAGCGGGCCGTGGTCAAAAAACTTATTCACGGCGAAGCTCGCCAGTTCCCGCGCGCGGTCGAGATGGACCGGCCGCGACGTGGAGCGCCACGCGGCCAGTTGCAGGCTGATGGCGTGGCCGAACGTGCCGGGCCACGTATCCTCGCCGGCAGCGGGCATGGACTTGAGATAGGCGTCCGCCGCCGCGTGGATCAATTCGCGGTAGCCGACCTGGCTGGTGTTGTCGTAACGCGACACGCACATCATGCCCACCTGCGCCGTCGTGGCGCCGCCGTAGCGCACGCTCCACAATGGCGTGTGCCCGTCCGTGGGTTTGCTGGTGGTTTGGTCGAGGACGTTGGCGAATCCGCCGTTGGCTTTGAGGTCGTGGGGCAGCGCGCAAAAAACGGCGTCCTCGCGCGCGGCGAAGTCGCGCAGTCGCGCGGCCAGCGGCGCGGGCAGGCGATGGGCCGCGCCGTCGCATTCGATGGCGAGCGAAAGCGCGGAGTCGGCCCATGCGTTGGTATTGCCGGTGTGCGCCGCGATGAGGCCGGTGCGCGGGTGGCGTTTCTGCTCGAATCGCGCGAGCACGACTTCGATGGCCTTGAGGAAGCGCGCGTCCGGCGTGTGCGCGTTAGCCTCCGCCCAGGCGCGGATGAAGAACCCAGCGTGGCGCGGGAAGTCCATGCCGTCGCGCGTCGCGTGTTCCGAAAAGCCGGCGTGGCGGTCGAATGCGCCGGTCGCGTGGTTCGCGATCTGGTGGTCCCACAGGCCGAGCGCGAACTGCGCGCTGGCGGCGGGCGCGAGTTGAAAGCAGCGGCCCCACAGCAGCCACGGGCGGAAGAATTCGTGCAGCGCGTCGCTCCCTTTCCAGTTCGGCTCGTCGGTGAGGACGTTCCACGAAAGATGTTTACCCCACGGCAACAGCCGCGTGTCCGGTGACGCGGTGTGTTGCAAAAACCATTTCAACGCTGCGTCCGCCGCGTCGCGGTACTTCGGTTTGCCCGACAACTCGCTCAACGTGTAGAGCAGGCGCAGGAGGTTTTCGTCGTGCTGCGGGTTCGCGCCCGTCAGCGCGCCGTCCTTCGGGCCGACGCGATCGCCCTCGCGCACGCCGGCCGGGGCGGGCGGCCGATTGGTCAGCGGCGCGAGTGTTGTGCGGTCGAGCGCGCTGAGGAAGAGGCCGGTCTGGTGCGGCCCGTAGGTGTCGCGCCCCTTGTCCAGCATCGCGTCGGCGTAGCGATAGATGACGGGAAGGAAAGGGGAGGGCGGCACCGGAGCCTTGGGAATGTCTGCGGCAATTCCCGCGCAGGCCAAACCCAGCGCCGCCACGAACCTGACCGCTTTGTGAACTGTCCGCCTCGTCGCCACCAAGCTGCGGGAAAGGCACGGTCGTTTCATGGCAGGAAACCGTCAATGAAGCGCAAGTATCCCTGGCGGCCTTGCAACTTGGTGTGTCGTTCGACGGATTTCTTCAACTCGCGCAGGCAGTCCACCAGTTGTGTCACCGGAACGGGCGGCAGACCGGGTGGCCCGGCGTCCGGGGCGGCACGCCGTCCCAGACGGAATTCGCAGATGGCCGTCAAGGCGTCGAAGACCGTCCTGTCGAGGCCGGTGAGTTGTGGTGGCTTGGGAGGATGTCCGCGCGCCTCGGCGCGATACAGTTCGAAGGCCGCTTCGTAAGCGCGTTGCGCGACGTAGTCGGTGATGTCTGGATGTCCGCGCCAGACTTCAACGACGGCGAATTCGAGGTTCTGGAGAATATCAAGGTTGCGGTCGTCCCATTTCATGGTGTCGGCGGGTCAGCGGTCAATCGTGTTCGATGGAATGCGGTTGGTCAGCCCGTGCGTGGCCGCGTGGACTTCCAGCAAGGCCAGCGCAAGCGAGTCGGCGCCGGTGATGGTTTCGTAATGGCCCGTGTGCTTGCTCGCGCGCGGGAGCGGATTGTCCTGCCAGAACAATTCCACCGCCATCCGCGCGAATGCGCCGGCCTGTTCGAGATACGCCGGCCGCTTCGTGAAGCGCCACGCCGCGACCTCGGTGCTGATGGCGTGCGCGAAACTTTGCGGCCAGGCGTCCAGGTCCTCCTCGGGACGCGCGCCGAGATATTGATCGGCGATGGCGATGAGCAGTTCGCGGTAGGCCGCGTTGGTCGTTTGTTCGTGGCGTGCGAGACAGAACATCGCCTGATTCGCCAGCGTGCCGGCGCTGTAGCCGCTCTGCCACTTGGGCGGGACGTAACCGTTCGTATCGCCGCGCACCTGCTTTTGAAGGTCTGGGATCATCAACTCATCCTCTTTCGCGGCGAACACGCGCAGCCGCGACGCCAGCGGTCCCGGCGTCATCGTCGCCGCCAGTTCACATTCGAGCGGTCCGATGGTCGCGGCGAGTGAACCATCCTTCTGCACGCGCTTCTTCTCGAAGCGCGCCAGCAGCGTCCCGATGGCGTGCGTGAAAACTTCGTTGGTCGTGTGCTTCCACGCATAACACCACGTCCCGATGTAAAATCCCGCGTGCCGCGCGAAATCCTTTCCGTCCACCGGTCCGTGCTCGAAGTACGGCGCGTGCCGGTCGAACCCGCCCGTCTTGTGGTTCGCCACTTGATGCTCCCACAGCCCCAGCGCGAACCTGGCGCTGGCCTCCGGCGCGAGGGCGAAGCAACGGTCCCACAACGCCCACGGGCGCGCGAATTCGTGCATCATCTCCTCCCCGCCACTGATGGGCACGTCGTGCATCACGTCCCACGACAGATGCTCGCCCCACGGTAGCAGACTCGTCTTGGGCGACATGGTGTGATGGAAGAACCAGGTCAACTCCTCGTCGGCCACCTTTGCGTAGTGCACGTCGCGGGTGATCTCGCTCAACGTGTAAAGGACGCGCAGCAGATTTTGATCGAGCATCGGATTCGCGCCATTCATCTCCACCCACGGACGCCCCGGACGGTCGCCGCGCCGGATGCCGCCCGGTGGTGCCGGTCGTACCTTGAGTGGCGCGAGCGTCGTACGGTCCAGCGCGCTGAGCAGCAAGCCGCTTTTTTGCGGCCCGTAAGTGTCGCGCCCCTTCTCGATCATCGTGTCCGCGTAACGGCGCACCACGTCGAGGAAATTGGTGGAAGCCACCTGCGCGCCGTGGCTCGCCAGGGCGAAGCCGAGCAGGAATAGCAGGGACGTTTTCATGTCGTATGCCGGCAAGGTTAGCCAGCCGGCTCATCCCAAAGCAATGCTGACAATTTACCTAAGCGATGCACGTTGACTCGTAGCAGCCGACGTAAGGAGGCTCTAATCCTGGCCGAAAGTATCTGTTCATCCGGCACTGCGGAAACGGGTAAACTTCCCGCATGAAAATCACCACTCACCTCTTTGCAGCGTTCCTCAAGTGCCCCACCAAAGGCTGGCTCAGGGCGGCTGACGAACCGCCCACCGGCGGCACCTACGCGGAATGGGTTCAGACTCAAACCGAGTCCTACCGCGCGGACGGGACGAAACGGTTGGTCGCGGAAACACCCCAAGACGAGTGCGCACCCTCGCTTTGTGGCAGCCGAGGTAACGAGGCTCCATCTTCCGTCGAAAGTCTGAAGTCGGCCCAGTGGCGGCTGGCCGTGGACGTTCCATTGCTCGCCGAAGAAAGCAAGGAAACTCGTAGCAGCCGACGTGAGGAGGCTCATTCATCCTCGGGCGCAGGAAGTCAGAGCCTCGTGACCTCGGCTGCTACGAATCAAGGGCAACAGCCGCCGTCCCGGCGGGCCATCGAATCCCGCCTTCACGCCATTGTGCGCGTCCCGTCCGAGGGCCGGGGCAAGCCCGCGCAATTCATCCCCATCCGTTTCATCTTTCGCAACAAGCTCGGCAAGGACGACAAGCTGCTGCTGGCGTTCGATGCTTTCGTACTTTCCGAAATGCTCGGACGCGAAGTTCGCGTCGGCAAAATCATCCACGGCGACGACCACGCCACGCTCAAGGTGAAGACGTCGACCCTGGCCGGCGAAGTGCGGAAACGCCTTGAGAAAATCGCCGCGCTGCTCGCCAATCCCGCGCCGCCCGACCTGGTCCTGAACCGGCACTGCGCCGAGTGCGAGTTCCAGGCGCGCTGCCGGAAGATTGCCATCGAGAAGGATGACCTCAGCCTGCTGGCGCGCATGACCGAGAAGGAGCGCAAGGGATACCGCAGCAAAGGCATCTTCACCGTCACCCAACTCTCCTACACGTTCCGTCCCCGCCGCCGGCCCAAGCGGCAGCGCGACAAACGGGAGAAGTATCACCACTCGCTCAAAGCGCTGGCGATTCGGGAGAAGAAAATCCACATCGTCGGCAGCCCGGAACTGAAGATCGAAGGCACGCCCGTCTATCTGGATGTCGAGGGCCTGCCCGACCGCGATTTCTACTACCTCATCGGCCTGCGCATCGGCCACGGCGAA
>JANNEF010000049.1:0-4868 GCA_031378375.1 Verrucomicrobiota bacterium
GAAGAGCCGGCGCAATTCGCTGCGCAGGATGGCTTCGTTCGGCAGGCTGGCGAAGAGCACTTCCAGCGTGTCGAGCACCACGCGCTTGGCCCCGATGGAATCAATGGCGTGACCGAGCCGGACGAAGATCCCCTCCAGGTCATACTCGCCGCTCTCCTGGAATTCGCTGCGCTCGATGTGGACGTAATCCACCACGATCTTTTTGCGGCGGACCAAACCTTCCAGATCAAAGCCAAGCGAGGCGACGTTGGCCTTCAGCTCCTTTTCCGTTTCCTCGAAGGCCATCAACACGCCCGGCTCGTCGAATTGCGCTGCGCCGCGCACGAGGAATTCCGCCGCGAGCAAGGTCTTGCCGCAACCCGCGCCACCGCAGACGAGCGTGGGCCGCCCGCGCGGCAAGCCGCCGCCGGTGATTTCATCAAGCCCCTGAATGCCGGTCGGGCACTTGGGCAGACGCGGGGACGGAGTGGTCGGCCTGTGGCCGTTAGTTTTGGTTTTCATTCAAGCAATTCGTTTCACAAATATTTTAAGCCGTGGCTTCAGCGAACTCCGCCAGCCCCCCCCCCGCGCAACTTTGCCGAGAGGAATGTGGGCGACGATGGTGGTGCCATTGCCCGGCGCGGATTCGACGTCGAAAGAGCCGCCGACCATTTCCAACCGTTCCCTCATGCCGATGAGGCCGAGGCGTTTTCGTCCTTTGCCATTCAGGGTGCGCTCCACGTCGAAGGACTTGCCGTCGTCCGTGATTCTCATGCAGAAGCTCCCCGGCGATTTCTGGAGACTCACCTCCACGCGGCTCGCCTGGGCGTGGCGGGCCACATTGGTGAGCGCTTCCTGTCCGACGCGGAAAAGGACCGTGCGGCGCGCCAGGTCGAGTTGTTCCACTCTGGCTGCGGCCTTCAAGCTGGCGCGGATGCCGGTCCGCGTGGTGAAACTTTTCATGAAGGCATGCAGCGCGGGAATCAGCCCGAGATCATCCAGCACCGTCGGGCGCAGCTCGCGGGCGAACTGATGCACGATGTCCACGGACTTCTCCACCAGCCGCTGCGTGCGGGCGATGTTGCGTTCAAGACTCCGGGTGTCCAGCGCGGCTTCCTTTTTCAATGCGGCCAGCCGGATGTTGATGCCGGTCAACGTCTGGGCGATGACATCGTGCAGCTCGCGACTGATCTCAAGGCGTTCCTCCTCCTGGGCGGTCAGAATCTGCCGGGACAGTTGCCGCAACTGTTCCTGCAACCGACGCGACTGCTCCAGGAGCTGGGTTTGGTGTTGCTCGCTTTTCCGGAGGGATTCTTCCACCGCCTGTCGCCGGACGATTTCCTGTTCCAGCTTCTGGTTCGACGCGGCCAGCACTTCGACGCGGCGCTGCGTTTCCTCGGCCTGTTTGCGCGCGGTGATGTCCGTGATGTTCTCCAGCACCGAGGCCGGGCGTCCGTCGCGGTCGCGATCCAGCGTCTTGCGAACGAGGACGGTGACGCGCCGGCCGTCGCGGGTCCGATGCACCAGTTCGCCGGTCCAGCGGTTCGTCCGGTGCAGCACCTCGATCAATTGCTTCAGGGGCGTGAGATATTCGGTGTGGAGCAGGCGGTGGCTGATTTTTCCCAGCGCCTCCTGGCGGGACCAGCCATAAAGCTCTTCCGCTCCGTGATTCCAGTAACGGATTTGGCCCTGTACATCGCGCACGATGATGGCATCGTGAGTGAGGTCGAGCAGCCGCGCCTTTTCCGACAGCTCCTGCTCCGCCTGCTTGCGCGCCGTGATGTCGCGGATGTTGCACTGGATGACGGCGTGGCCGTCCTCCTGATAGAGGTTGGCTACCACTTCGACCTCCTGATGCCGGCCCCCTTTGCTTTCGAGCGGCAGATCTTCGTAACGGACTTCGTGGGTCAACTTCAGTTTGCGGAACATCTCCTGGTTCGCCGCTTCATTCTTGAGCAGACCGATCTCAAACAGTTCCTTCCCGACCAACTGCCCGTGCGGATAGCCGAGCAGCCGCGTCATGAACGGATTGGCGTCAGTGATTGTCCGCGTCACGGGATCGAGCAGGAGAACGCCATCGTGCGCCGCTTCAAAGAGACGGCGGTAGCGGACTTCCGAGATGCGCACCTTCTCCTCGGCGAGCTTCTGTTCCGCGACGTCCGTATTCGTTCCGAACCACTGCACCACCCGGTTGGCCGCATTCTTGAGCGGGATCACCCGGGTCAGGAAGGGGCGGAAGCCGCCGTTGGCTCCGCGCAGCGGGAAAGTCATGTCGAAGGGATCACCAGTCGCGAGGGACGCTTTCCAGCGCTTCAGAACCTCCGGCAGTTGGCCCGCGTCGTGGACGCTTTGCCAGCCCCAGCCCTCCATCTGCCTCGGGGTGGTGCCGGTGTAGTCATACCAGCGCTGGTTGTACCAGAAGATGTGGCCGTCGGGCCGGGCGATCCACGCCAGTTGCGGCATCGCGTTAGCCATGACGCGGAAACGCTCCTCGCTCTCCCGCACTTTTTCCTCGGCCTGCTTGTGTGCGGTGATATCCGACACCGCCAGTCGGCACTCCTGGCCGGTGCTGGAAACAATGGCTCGCATCCGCACGTTCACGGCGTCGGTGCCATTCAACAGCAACCGCACGTCGCATTCTTCACGGGCTTTGCTTTTGAAAACCCGCTGGAGAAACGCGGCGAACGCGGCGCGGTCCGCCGGGGAAACGAACGCGCCGAAGCGTCGCTTCACCAACGCGGCCCGGGCGACTCCCAGCAGGCTGGCCCCGGTGAGATTGGCCTCGGCGATGGTTCCCTCGCAGTCGAGGGTGAGGTAGCCGACGGGCGCGAAATCGTAGAGGTCGCTGTATTTGTCCCGCGCCGCCTCCATCTCGTCCCGCGTTTTGCGAAGCTCCTCGTTCTGCAGCTCCAGTTCGATCTGGTGAACCTGCAATTCGTGGAGCAGCCGCTGCGGGTCGGTTTCGGGCTCCGGTGGGTTAGGCTCCCGCTTCTGGTTCCTCCGCTGCTTCCGCATCTGGGCAACAGCCCGGCGGTGAAGGTCATGCATCATCGGTCCGAATTCCGACCCGGCGGCGGCCCGGCGCGGTGCGGCAGGAGCGCCGTTGCGGGTTGCGGCAGACGTGGCTGAGGGGGAAGGTTTCGTTTTCATGGCGGAAGGTTTCGCGATGGGCGCAGATAGAAATCCGATCCGAACTCGGTAGCTGCAGGCCAACGGCCTGACCCATGCCAGCCCAGGGCAACGCCCTGGGTGGGCCAGACGGATGTCTCCAGCCCTGAAGGGGCGACACAAACGTTTCGTGTTCCGATGGGCCGCCCTTTCAGGGCTATGGCTTCCCGGTCCGCCTGACCCAGGGCGTTGCCCTGGGCTGGCATGGGTCGCCCCGTTGGGGCTGCGGTTTCCACGTTCATCATGTCGTTCACTTTCCCGATTTCATCACTGCTCACTGCTCACTGCTCACTGATTACTGATTACTGATTACTGATTACTGATTACTTCTTCCCCTTCCGCTTCCCCGCCTTCGCCCGCTTCGCATCCTGATCCGCAACGTCCTTCTCCAGGCTGGCGTGCTGGCCGCGCAGCTTCGCCTCCAGCGTCTTGGCTACGGTGATGTTCGCGAAGGTGATCACCACGCCGTCAATGCGGTCATCGTGCGTCCGGTAGGGCATGATGCGCACGGTGAACCAGCGGCCGTTGCGGGCGGCCACCGGCTTTTCCATCGAGGCCAGTGTCCGCAGCACCTGGCGCACGTCGTCGGCCAGCGTCGGGTCGTTCAGGTCCGAAACCAGGTCGGTGATGGGCCGGCCCACGTCGGCGGGGATGAGCTTGATGATCTTCGTCGCCTGGGGGGTGAAGCGCCGCACGTTGAGATCTTTGTCCAGAAACAGGGTCGCGATGTCGGTGCTGTCGAGCAGGTTCTTCATGTCGTTGCTGGCCAGGGTGTGTTCATCCGCCGTGGTTTGCAACTCGCTGTTGACCGTCTGCAGCTCCTCGTTCATCGATTGCATCTCCTCCTTCGAGGTCATGAGTTCCTCGTTGGTGGACTGGAGTTCTTCATTGGTGGATTGCAACTCCTCGTTCGCCGACCGGAGTTCCTCCTGCGAGGTCTGCATCTCCTCGTGGGTGGCGCGCGACTCGGCACGGACGCGGAGAAGTTCCTGTTCAAGTTCCGCGAGCCGCGGGCTGCGGGCGGGTGGCTTCGGCAGCCGACCCGAGGACTTGGCGGTCACGGGCGCGGCCACGTCGGTGAACACAATCATCACCAGCCCGTGCAGCGGCCCGGGTTCCCCAAGTTGCTGGACGGTGACATCCACATGCTGCGTGCCGCCGTTGGTCCCGACGGTGAGGTCGCGCAGGGTGACGCGTTCCTTTTTCCGCAGCGCCTTCTGGAAGGCGTCGCCCAGTTCGTAGCGCAAGCCTTCGCGGGCCATGGCAAAGATGTTCCAGTTCGCCTTGCCAGCGGCGGGTTCCAGGTATTTGCCGGTCCGGCCGCTGACGTAGCAGATGTCGCCCTTGTCATTGGTGAGCACGGCGGGCGGCGCGTAACGCTGCAGGACCAACTGGTCCGCCACGGACTGGAGAGTGACCGGCGATTTGGGCGGCGGACTCTCGGGTGCGGTGGACGGGCTGTCGTTGCTGAAGGACGAGGGGAAAACGATCTGCTCGGGGCGCAGGATGGATTCCGTCCGCCGGTAGAGCCGCGATTTGCCGTGGAGCGGGGCGAAGAGGTCGGTGTGATCGCCAATCGTCTCCGCGCTGCCGAGCAACAGGATGCCGCCGGGATTGAGGCTGTAGTGGAACATCGGCAGCAGTTTCTTCTGCACCTCCGCCGTGAGATAGATCAGCAAATTACGGCAGCACAGGAGGTCCAGCTTGGTGAAGGGCGGGTC
>JANNEF010000050.1:0-5676 GCA_031378375.1 Verrucomicrobiota bacterium
CGGAGTACGATTTCACGCAAAACAGTACTCCACGACGCGCCATGGACATCGATTTCAGGCAAAACAGTACTCCCGGACGCGTCACGGAGTACGATTTCAGACGAAACAGTACTCCGTGACGCGTCGGGAACACCGCATTCACCGGCGCAACACGCTTGCTTCCAATTCATTGCGACCACGAATGCGGTTCCCCGCTGTTTTCGGTGAAATACGACCGCCCTCACCCCGGCTTGCTCGTGAACCTCACGCAGATTCAGGACGACCACTGATTGCCTTGGGCATCGGCGGGGGCGTGAATCGGTGGGAAGTTGACTGCCGTTCAGCCTTTGCGGCCAATACCGCCCGGCCACCTCTCCGAACGACGCGCTCCGCAAGTCCCGCTTCAACATTCGTCATTCGTCATTGCCCCGCCGCCGCCCCGAACTCGACGCATGGCCGCTGCCGTCTGCCATCTGCTGCCTGCCCTGACTGACACTACTCCGTCGCCCGACGCTTTCGCGTTGCCCTCAAAACGTCCGTCCGTATCATCGGCCTTGAAGAAACACCATGGCCCGCACCAAATCCAACGGCACGAACACCTCCACCGCCACCATCGGCTTCGAGGCCAAGCTCTGGATCACCGCCGAGCAGGCAGTGCCTGCACCCCATTTGGCCGATGCGGAATACAATGGTGGCCGTCCGCAAGGACTCCTCGGCCTCATCTTCCTCAAATACATTTCCGACACCGCTGGGAAATGCCGAAGGTCGAACGCCGAAATCCGAACTCGGAGCGCCCGGCCCCTTCGTCAATCGACATTCGCAATTCGTCATTTCCCCGCGCCCACCATCGGCAAGACCGTGGACAGGCGAATGTCGAACGCCGAAGTGCGAATGACGAACCGCAGCCGCTTCACTTCGACATTCGCAAATCAACACTCGAAATTCGCATGAGTGAAGAACTGAAGAAACGAACCAAGAAATTCGCGCTCGACGTCATCGGGTTGTGCGCTGGTTTTCCGCAAGTCTTGGAAACACGCCACGCCATCGAACAGGTCATCCGTTCGTCGAGTTCAGTTGCCGCCAACTATCGGTCAGCATGTCGTGGGAAGTCTAAACCCGACTTCATCTCAAAGCTGGGCACGGTCGAGGAGGAAGCGGACGAAACCGGCTTCTGGCTCGAAATGCTCCGCGACACCGCCTCACTTCGACATTTGAAAATCGACGTTCGAACTTCTCAAGAACTGACGCGCCTGCTCGACGAAGCGAACCAACTCGTCGCCATCACCGTGGCGTCACGGAAAACCGCAAGAGGCAACAGTGACTGATTCATTCGACATTCGTAATTCAGCATTCGACATTTTCTCCGTCCACCACCTCGCGCCGCACGGCATAGCCGGCCGATGCAAAGTTCGAGTGCAGAAATCCGAACTTCGAAGTTTCCAAGTCTTCAATTCGACGTTCGAAATTCATCATTCGCAATTCGCTCCGTCCTCCAACCAGTCCGGCGAAGGCGACATCCGCCGCGCCCTCATCGAGGCCGACCTCGTGGACTGCATGGTCGCCCTCCCCGGCCAGCTCTTCTACAGCACGCAGATCCCCGTCTGCCTCTGGTTCGGAGGGAAAGGCGAAAACGAGGCTGAAACCTTCGCGCTCGCCGCCTAACTGCACACCGATCTGATGTCAGAACAAGACGTTTGCCGACGAACCTCGAGAAGAGTAAAACAATCATCATGAAAATCACCCTACCGAGCTACAAGGCGGTTTCTCTTTTCTCTGGAGGAATGGGACTCGATGTGGGCATGAAGCTCGTTCAGCGTTTCGATCTGCTCCTCTGCGTGGAAAAGGTTCCTGCTTTCTGCGAAACAATCCGTGCGAATAAGGCGTCGGGCACGCTTCCCGCCACGCTCAAGGTAATCGAAGCCGATATAAAGACCCTGGATCCAGTGAAGATCAGAGATGAGCTTGGCTTGAAGCCCGGCGATCTGGACGTGCTGGTTGGCGGCCCGCCGTGCCAGTCGTTCAGCACAGCAGGAAAGAGAGGCACGGTGCAAGACCCGCGTGGAACGCTCCTTTGGGACTACCTTCGATTCGTGGAGGCTTTCCAGCCGAAATTCTTTTTGATGGAAAACGTCCGAGGGCTTCTTTCCGCTGCGTTGAACCATCGACAGATAAAACTGCGACCAGACAAAGGCGGTGATGAACTCTCTGAAGATGAACTTCCCGGATCCGTCATCAGGATGTTCTGCGAGGATTTGAATCGGTTAACCGGTGCCTCGTATCACATGGACTGTTTTGAGGTGAACTCGGTCAACTATGGGGCTCCTCAGATCCGCGAGCGCGCTATCTTCGTTGGGAATCGATTCAACGCGGTTGTCGATTTTCCGAACCCGACGCATGGACATTCTCGTGAGGAAGATGGCACCTTTGATGAAATCCTTTTTGGTCACTCGCAGTTAAAGTCTTGGCGAACCTTGCGGGATGCGATCGGAGATTTGCGTGAATCGGAACCTGTCGTGTTGGATTTCAGCCCAAGAAAAAAATCCTTCCTGAACATGGTTCCACCTGGCTCGAACTGGCGCAGTCTTCCAGAGGAGATACAGCGAGAGTCTATGGGCGCGGCTTGGCACGCGAAAGGCGGGAGAAGTGGCTGGTGGCGAAGACTAACAATGGACCTCCCGTGTCCAACACTCGTGACAATGCCCAACCACGCGAGCACGTCGCTGTGCCATCCCACTGAGACCCGTGCCTTGAGCCTTCGCGAATACGCCCGCATCCAAGAGTTTCCCGATGACTGGAAATTTTGTGGCACTACATCTGAAAAGTATGCCCAAGTCGGCAACGCAGTTCCCGTCTGTCTCGCTAAGGTTTCTGGCGAGATCATCGCCAAGCACCTGGACATCCTTCGTGATCGGGACTGGCAGCCATTCACCAAACCCGTCGAACCCTTGCGGAAGGTTTACGTGCAATCCCATGTGCGGACCCGGAATTGGTTCAAAGACGGAGAAACATGCGTCTGGACGGAGGATGGTGAAGCCCCTGCCTACAGCGCGCCCAAGACCATTCGTAAAGTATCAACTCTCACATAAATCATGGCACGAGGACACAAAGGTTTGCCGGCGGCTCAGGCAGTCAAATTCTCCAAGCAGAAGCTGCTACGCCAGCTTCAAGAGGTGGATTCATGCAGTAAGGCGAAAGCCCGGGTCTTGAAACTGGAGACGGCGTTTCGAAAGAAAATCGAAACCCACACCGCGAGCTTGTTGCTCAGCGACGCATCATTCCGAAAATTCAACACAAGCCCGTTCGTCCTGCTCATTCACGCGGCACATCGGAGATACTCGTCAGTCGAGCAGATCGAGGCGGACATTCTTCCAGCGAAGCAATTCTCGTCGATGGAAACCTCGGCCGGCCGAATGGTTGAGGAGGTCGCTCTCCCTGTTTATGGATGGGACTGTGTGCTCAGCGAAATGCATTCCCACAACTCTGCGCTGGATGGGCGATTACCAGGAAGCAGCCCTCTTCGTGTCGCGACGCTCAAGAGCGGCCCCCGATGTTTGAATGACGAAATGAGCGAAAACTTCGCGGATGCTGTGCTCAGTCATGCTCGCGTGTGGGCTACCGATGCAGGTGTCAAAGCTCTCGATTTCACGTATGGCGTCCTTTATGGGACACCGCGTCAGTCCAACAAGAAGGACTGGCATATCCTCCGAAACCTAAAAGAGAAGACCCCAAAACTTAAAGGCGGCAAAGTGATTCTTTCACCTGACGACCGCTGGAACTGTTCGATCCGAGTCGACGGCATTGAAGTCGCCGCAGCCGTTCGTATTGGCAAAGATTGGTGGCAGCACCTCGGCGGTGAAAACTGCCTTATTGAAGTGATGACTGCATTGATTAGGGGTTGCGTGGCTCCGGCACCGGCTCCAACGAAGAAGCATCAATACAGGATTGGTGATCTCAGTGACATCGTCTCGATTGACGACGTGAATAAGGATTTCAACGTGGGACTTCTCCAGCGAAGTCAGTTGCCTTGGCTCTTCCTGATAGCCAGCCATTTTTGCGATGAGATGGAGAGGTAATTCCCTCGCTGCTGCATTACAACGCGGCGCTGGTGGTGAGCGACGGATTGCAGGCGCGGATGGGTTCCGTGACGGCGAACCAGGAGTGGTTCAAAGTCTGGCGCACGATTGATGGCGAGGGCGACGCACCGAAGACGGCGCTTGAGCTGGTGGTGCTGGTGCGCGGCGTGTTCGAGCGGCAGCGGTTCCTCGACCTGCTGCACCATTTCATCGTCTTCGAGGAAGACCAGGACTCGGGCGCGCTGCACAAGATCATCGCGGGCTACCACCAGTTCCATGCGGTGAATGCGGCAGTGGAGGAAACGGTGCGCGCCAGCGGCATGACCGAGACTGGCGGCGTGCTGCGCGAGGATGCAGGCACTTACTGGTCGGGCCGGATGCACGGAGGCAAGCCGGGCGACCGTCGCGCGGGCGTGGTCTGGCACACGCAGGGCAGCAGCAAGTCGTTCTCCATGCTCTTCTACGCCGCCCGCGTGGTGCGGCATCCGGCGATGCAGAACCCGACGCTGGTGGTGCTGACGGACCGCAACGATCTCGACGACCAGCTTTTCGGCCAGTTCCAACGCTGCGCGGACATCCTCGGCCAGACGCCGGTGCAGGCCAGCGGGCGCGAGCATTTGCGCGAACTGCTGAACCGGGCCAGCGGCGGTGTGGTGTTCACCACCATCCACAAGTTCATGCCGGAAAAGGGCGAGGCGATGCCCGAACTGAGCGCGCGGCAGAACATGGTCGTGATCGCGGATGAAGCGCACCGCAGCCAGTATGGATTTGGCGGCAAGGTGAATGAAAAGACCGGCGAGATGTCCTACGGCTTCGCCAGCAACCTGCGCGATGCCTTGCCGAATGCGCCTTGGAAATGTCGAATGTTGATTTTCGAATGTCGAACTGACTGAACTTCGCAATTCGCACTTCTGCGTTCGGACTTCGCCTGGCCGGCACGCCCATCGAGAAGACGGACGCGAACACGCGGGCCGTCTTCGGCGATTACATTTCCATCTACGACATCCAGCGCGCCGTCGCCGACAAGGCCACGGATTGGAAAATGTCGAATGACGAATGCGGAATGTCGAACTGACGGAACTTCGGACTTCGCACTTCTGCATTCGCACTTCCCCCGGCGCTGGTGAGCGATCCGAAACGCATCGCACTCGTGGCCGCCGATCTGGTGGCGCATTTTGAGAAGCGCCTGGAGGCGACGAGGCGAATGTCGAATGAGTAATTTCGAATGTCGAACTGACCGGACTTCGGACTTCGGACTTCTGCATTCGCACTTCGCCTGACCGGCAGCGCGGAAGACGGCCCCGAGTGGCAGAAGCACATCCGCAGCAAAGATGCCCGGCGCAAACTGGCGAACCGCTTCAAGGACGCCAAGGACTTTTTCAAGATCGTGATCGTTCGCGACATGTGGCCGGTGCAAATGTCGAACGAGGAATTTCGAATGTCGAATTGACTGAACTTCGAAATTCGCACTTCTGCATTCGCACTTCCCACGACCCTCAACGCTTACCACAACCGCGCTATCTCCACGATGCAGGTCATCGAAGAGCTGATCAAACTTGCCAAGGACCGGGGCAAATGTCGGATGACGAATTTGGAATGGCGAACTGACCGGACTTCGCAATTC
>JANNEF010000074.1:0-6676 GCA_031378375.1 Verrucomicrobiota bacterium
AGACGCAGGCTTGGGAAATGGTGAGGGAAAAATACGTCCTGCTCCCGCCCGAAGAATAGCCAAGCGTCATCAGGAGGAATCGCCAAAGAATCTCAATAACTACCGCCTCACCGAAGCCGACCGGCTCGGTGAAGGCGGACCGAAGCAAAAGTTTCAGCAGAATCTCAAGGCGATCAAAATACTGCGGGCGCTGGACGCCGAGGAACGCCCGGCCACAGATGAGGAAAAGGCCGCGCTCGTCAAATACGTCGGTTGGGGTGCAATGCCCCAGGTTTTCGACGTGGACAGCAGAGACTGGCGCAAGGAGCAAATCCAGCTTTCTGAAATTCTGTCCGATGAAGAACACCGTTCCGCCCGCGCCACCACCCTGAATGCTCATTACACCGCGCCGACCGTCATCGGCGCGATGTATCGCGCCGCCGAACGGTTCGGCTTCAAAGGTGGTCGCGTGCTCGAACCCGCGTGCGGCATCGGCCACTTCGTTGGCCTCATGCCCGAAGACATGCTCCGCCGCTCGACTGTCACCGGCATCGAGATTGATCCTCTGACTGCGCGCATCGCAAAGGCTCTTTATCCCGATACCGACATTCGCCCCCAGCCGTTTGAGCAGACGAAGCTCGCCGCCGGCTTTTACGACCTCGCCATTTCCAACGTCCCGTTTGGCGATTACACCGTTCACGACCCGCGTTTCAATAATTACAAATTCTCCATCCACGATTATTTCTTCGCCGCCGCGTTGGAGAAAGTGCGTCCGGATGGTTTGCTCATGTTCATCACTTCACGCGGCACGATGGATAAGTTGGATTCGACGTTGCGCGAGTTGCTGTCCACGCGCACGGAGTTGCTCGGCGCGATTCGTTTGCCCAACGACGCCTTTAAGAAGAACGCCGGCACGGAAGTCACGACCGACATCATCATGCTTCGCAAGCTCCGCTCCGGCGAAGTTCCCGCCGGCACAGCCTGGAAGGAGACAGCGGCTTACACCAACGACATCGGCGAAGCCTTCACACTCAACGAATACTTTGCCGCCCGCCCGGAAATGATGCTGGGCAAAATGCGTCTCGGTGGTGGTATGTATGGCGGTAACGAACCGACTCTTGAACCAGACGGTCGCACACTGGCGGAGGCACTGGCGCAAGCCGTCGGAAGATTACCGCAGGGGATTTACGAGGCGCGGTCGCACAAAATCGCCGAGCCAACGCTCGAAGAATCCATTCCCGCGCCCGATTTTGTAAAGCCCAACGCCTTCTGCCTCCACGATGGCATGGTCTGCATCCGTGAGGAAAATGTTCTGCGCCCGCTCACCGACATGCCCAGCGAGATGCGCTCGCGCATCCGTCATTTGATTCCGGTGCGCGATGCCGTCCGCGATTGTCTGCGGTCGCAGATGGACGGCAGCGCCGACGAACACGTTGTCGAGGCACGGCAGCAACTCAACCAGGCTTACGACCGTTTTGTGGGGCGCTTTGGTCCGTTGAATCTTCGCGCCAACCAGCGCGCCTTCGACGGCGATCCAGATTTGCCGCTGCTGCTCTCGCTGGAAAATTTCAACGATGAGACGCAGCGGGCGACGAAGGCCACGATTTTCCACGAGCGCACGATTCATCACCGGCAGCCGGTTGAGTCGGTCGCCACTCCAAAAGAAGCGTTGCTCGTCACGTTGAACGAGCATGGTTGCGTTGACCTCGACCACATGGCCGACTTGCTCAACAAACCCGTGGCCGAATTTCTGCCTGACTTGAAAGGCGTCATCTTCCTCAATCCACAATCGAACCAATGGGAGACCGACGACCAATACCTGTCCGGCAACGTGCGTGAAAAGCTTGCGGTCGCGGACGCAGCAGCCGTGACCGACCCGCGATATGCCGAGAATATCGAGGCGTTGAAATCCGTGCAGCCAGCAGACCTCGCGGCCACCGAAATTGACGTTCGTCTTGGTGCGTCTTGGCTGCCGCCAGGGGACGTGCAGGACTTCACAAATGGATTGCTCAACATTCCGTCCGGCGTGGAAATCGGCCACATCCACGCACTCGGCGCGTGGCACATCAGCGCGAATTGGGAGGCGAAAGGCGCAACCGCGAACACGACGGATTGGGGAACAGACCGTTACACCGCGCTCGAATTGATTGAAGACGCGCTCAATCTCAAAACACCCACAGTTTATGACACCGTGGATAAAAAGCCTGTCGTCAACGCGCAGTCCACCGAGGCGGCGCGCGAAAAGCAGGAGCGCATCAAGGAGCGTTTCAAAGAATGGGTCTGGTCAGATGATTCGCGGCGGGAACGGCTTTGCCGCCTCTACAACGACACGTTCAATCACACGCGCGTTCGCACGTTCAATGGCGATCACCTGACCTTACCCGGCGCGAGCGGAGCGATTCAACTTCACTCGCATCAGAAAGCGGGTGTTTGGCGCATATTGCAAACCCCGAACACGCTGCTCGCTCACGTCGTCGGCGCGGGCAAGACCTACACGATGGTTGCCGCTGCGATGGAATCGCGGCGGCTTGGTCTTTCCGGCAAGCCGATGTTTGTCGTCCCCAATCACATGCTCGGCCAGTTTTCCACGGAATTGCTGACGCTGTATCCGGGCGCAAACATCCTGGCTGCCGGCAAGGAGGATTTCGAGTCGCAGAACCGCAAGAAACTTTTCAGCCGGATTGCGACCGGCAATTGGGATGCCGTCATTGTCACGCACTCGGGTTTTGAACGCATCCCACTCTCACGCGAAACGCAGGAACGGTTCTTCAAGGAGCAGCTTCACGAATTGGAAATGATTCGGCGGGAACACGCGGACAGTTCCAATCGCCGGTTGGTGAAGGAACTGGAAAAGGCGAAGAAGCGGCTTGAAGCCAAACTTCAAACGCTGGCCGCCGAGCACAAAAAGGACAACACGCTGACGTTTGAAGAACTCGGCGTGGACCGGCTGCTCGTGGACGAGGCGCACTACTTCAAGAATTTGTTCTATGTTTCCAAGATGACGCGCATCGCGGGGCTTCCGCAGACCGCGAGCGAGCGGGCGTTCGACATGTATTTGAAGGTGCGTCACGTCCAGTCGTTGAACGGCGGGGGCGGCGTGGTGTTCGCCACGGGCACACCAATCGCGAACAGCATGGCCGAAATGTTCACGATGCAGCGTTATCTCCAGCACGACGCGCTGAAGAAACATAATCTGCATCATTTCGATTCGTGGGCGGCGACGTTCGGCGAGCCGGTGACGGCGATGGAACTTTCGCCTGACGGAGCGGGCTACCGTTTGAACACGCGGTTCGCACGGTTCATCAATGTGCCGGAGCTGATGCAGATGTTCCGCCAGTCCGCCGACGTGCAAACCGCAGCGATGCTGAATCTGCCACGCCCGAAGCTGGACGGAGAAAAGCCGACCATTCGTAACGCGCCGGCCACGGAAGAACTCAAGGCGTTCGTCCAGTCGCTCGCCGCCCGTGCCGAGAGATTGAGGACAGGCCGAGTTGACCCCACCGAAGACAATATGCTGAAGATCACTTCCGAGGGGCGGAAGGCAGCTTTGGATCTTCGGCTGATGAAACCGTCCGCGCCGGATGAGCCGCAAGGAAAAGTGAATCTTGCGGTCGAGAAGATTTTTGAAATCTGGCAGGAGAGCAAACCGGAGCGTTCCGCCCAGCTTGTGTTCTGCGACCTTTCCACGCCGAAAGACCGGGGGTTCTCTGTCTATAACGACGCGGCGCAGAAGTTGGAACGGTTGGGAATTCCCACCAACGAAATCGCCTTCATTCAAGATTACGATTCTGACGCTTCCAAGCTGACGTTGTTTCGTGATGTCCGCGCGGGCAAAGTCCGCGTGCTTTTCGGCAGCACGCAGAAGATGGGTTCTGGAACGAACGTGCAGGAACGATTGATTGCCTTGCACCATCTCGACGCGCCTTGGCGACCGGCGGACGTGGAGCAACGCGAGGGGCGAATCTTGCGTCAGGGAAACAAGAATTCCGTGATCCAGATTTTCCGCTACGTCACGGAGGGGAGCTTTGACGCCTATATGTGGCAGACGTTGGAGACGAAGGCGAAGTTCATCGCCCAGGTGATGAGCGGTGACATGACGATTCGCCGACTTGAGGATTTGGACTCGGCCGCATTGACCTACGCCGAGGTGAAGGCCATTGCGTCCGGTAATCCGCTCGTAATTGAAAAGGCCCAGGTGGACGCCGAATTGATCCGGCTCACGCGACTCCGTTCCGCACATGCCGAGGAACAATACCGAATCCGCTCCAATCTCCGCCGTTCGCACGAGGATGCCGAGGCGTTCACCGGACGCCTCACAAACTTGCGCCAAGACATCGCCGCGCGACAGGACACGTCAGGTGACAAGTTCAGCATCGAACTTGACGGGCAGACGCTCGACAACCGGGGCATTGCCGGGGAGTTGATTGTTCGCCGCGCCGAGAAGATCAAAAATCGTTTCGGTGACGATGTGCGGGTTGGACGCTTTGCGGGTTTCGATTTGTTCCTGCGTCCGAGCTTCAACAACACGGTGGAAATGATTGTCCGTGGCAAAAACAGTTACGCCGCGCGGGTGACGGACACGGCGCAGGGCACGGTTCGTTCGCTTGAAGCGAACGTCCAAGGTTTTGAGGAACGCGCCGCAAGATTGGAAACTGACATCGCCGACGCCACTAAACGAGCGAAGGAATTGGAAACTAAAGTTGGCGCGCACTTCGAGCGTGAGGAGCGTTACCAGCAGTTGACCCGCCGCCAAAGCGAGATCGAGGAAAAGCTCGACCTCACCAAGAACCAAGCGCCGAGCCAGGTTGATGCGGATGCGCCTGACGCGAGCGAACAGAAGAATTCCGAGAAACAAACCCAAACCCATTCACCCAGGCCCAAGCGCCGAGTGGCCATAAGCGTATGAATGTGACCGCGCAACAAACAGAATTTCTCAGTTGGAAGGTTATGCCCGCACGGCTCGACGCAACCCAAGCGGCTTGGTTTCTCGGCTTTGAACCGCACGAGATTCCTATGCTTGTTGCGACCGGCTTGTTGAAACCGCTCGGCCACCCCGCCCGCAATAGCACGAAATTCTTTGCCACGGAAACGCTGGAACAATTCCGCCGCGACGAAAAGTGGCTCGCCCGCGCCAGCGATGCCATTGCGAACTACTGGAGGGAAAGAAACGCCCGCAGGACGGCCTGCGGGCATGATGCAAAGGAAAGCACGCGGTTCAGCCGATCTTCTGCCCCAAGCGGGCCGCCCGGTCGTGCTCCGAAGAAAGCGGGGGCAATTGGATGATTTGGCCCTCTGCCGCCTGTCGTTCGTAGCTTTCCAGCGACGGCAGCCTCACTTTGGCTTTCCGCGAATAGGAACGATGCACAGCCTTGCTGTTGTGTCCGAGTGCTTCTTGGGCAAACCGCTCCGGGTAACCGCACGTCTTGGCCCGTTCCGCCCAGGCGTAGCGATAGGAATGGAGCGTAACGCCCTTGATGCCGAGCCCCTCACAACGCTGTTTGAATTCCGTGGCGCGGTCGCCGGACCGAACGGATTTGAGATACGGAAACAACGCGCCAGTAGCGTTCAGGCGGCGCAGGATCGCCTCGATGTCGGGGCCGAAATGAATCATCGCGAGGCTGCCGGTCTTTTGCCGGGCATAGGCAATTGTCTGGTTGGGCCAGTCAATGTCATCCGCCTTGAGGTTGGCAATGTCGGTTTGAGAACCACCAAGATGCCAGCACAGTTCGTAGAAGCTGCGCCGCTCCGGGTTCTTTTCCCGCTCAATGATGAGCTGATGTTCTTCGCTGGTGATGGCGCGCTTGTCCTTGTAGCGCACTTCCGGCCATAGGCGCTTGGGAATGAGCGGCCACGGCAGCCAGTTCATCGAAATGCAGAAGTTGTGCAGTTTCCGCAGATGGACATTCGTGCTGACCGTGCCCGCCTTGAGGCAGGCGAGCAAATGCTCGGCTTGCGTTTCAAGAATTATGCGATCGCGAATGGGGTCCAGTGCGGTTTCTTTCGCTGCCCGTCGCCAGCGATCCTGGGTTGAACCGGTTTTGGTCTCGACGATGGCGTTGAGAGCTTGTTGCCATGTCCGGGTCGAGACGCCTGAATCCGTTCCGGCCAAATATGCCTTGGCAATTTGGAGATTCAGTTGCGGCTGGCGGACGGATTCGTTGCGGGCGTTGAGCAGCGACGTGGCCTCGGCGCGATTCTTCGTGCCAAGGCTTTCCTGCTTTCGGGTTTCCGTGTCTTCGACGTAGAACGTGCCGCCGAGCTTGCGGCGGTAGAGGATGAAACGACGTTTCATAATTTCAGACTTTCTGTCCGAAGCTATGAAACTGAACGTGGCTTTGGGTGTATCAGCTACACCAGACGGGCTGCGAATCCCGTCGTCGCGAGTGATTGCCGTGCGATGCCGGAGTAATGGTTGAGCCGTATCCCGGTATTGATTTCACTGGCACTTTCACTGGCACTTGCCTCCTCTGGAATCTGCAACCCGTTGCAAAAATGCAACTTGGAGTTGGAGGCGAGGGTCGGAATCGGTCGTCTCTCGCACCGTAACCACGTCAAGAATGCCTGATTTCATTGGGTATTGGAATAAAAATCAACTAACCACCTTTAACTATTTTTAACCCCTTTACTGAAGGTTTCACTGAAGGTTTTCGATCCGATTTTGTCGGCAATTCACACTGATCATCCGGCAAGTCTTGCG
>JANNEF010000089.1:0-15193 GCA_031378375.1 Verrucomicrobiota bacterium
GCCGGCCAAAGGGCAAGAACTTCGTTTTGAAAATGCTTCTGCAAGTTCGAAGGAAGGTCGCAATCAGCGGGCATGAAGAAAGTATATCTAAACACATACATACTATGCAACAAAAAAATGCAGCGAAGACTGAGGCGTTACAATCGCCCCAAAAAAACCATTGACTTTTCATCACGCAATCGTCCATGCTCTCCAGCATGACCCTTGATTTATTTTACGCTTCGGCACTTCGTCACGCGTGATCCGGGGAAAACTTGTTTACCACATATGAAGAAGCCTTCTTTCATCTCCTTGGCCCTCTCACTCCTTCTGGTGCAGGGTTTGTTTCAATCCGCACACGCCGGCGGCAGTTGGAGCTGCCGCAACAGTTGCTGGGGCAGCCCAAAGTGGAAATACAAGGCCAACGCCCACGTGCAGCAGAAAGAGGGCGCCTTTTGGAGAACCAAGACGAGCAGCGAGAGCAAGAATTGCAACGACGCCACCGCCACCGCCAACTTCGGTTCTGCCTATGGTTTGGCGTGGGCCAGACCCGGCTCGCACGACGTCAAATCCGGCAGTAATCTTAGCTACCAGCGCGGTGGCCCCGGCTTCTCCGGTTCCACCAGCAGCGACATCGTTTCCGGCTACGCGTACTCCCACATGGGAACGGTTCTTACCATCGATGAATCCAATCTGGTCCGCCTTTCCAACATCACCGGGGAACTCACCGCCGGGGCGGACGCGTTCGGTGCTGCGGACGGGTTCGGTGCCGCGTGGACCGTCGCCGTCTGGCTTGCGCCTACGCCGGATGAACTGATCGACACGAACAAAGTGCTCGTCTCCGGCAGCGCCTGGATCGAAAATGGCACCCTTCATACCACCGGCATCTTCACAGCGGCGGACTTCACGGCCACCATGTCAGTGGCTACCAACGGGCAGACCGGCGAAGTGCTGCCCGTGACCCGCTACGTTCCGGTGGCCGGGTTGGTGAAGAACATCCAATTGCCCCCGGCCGTCGTCGCGGACCACATCGTGGTTTCCGCCTTCGGCGAATCCGGCTACGGCGCTTACGATGAAGCCGCCGTCCTCACCGGGGAACCCTTCGTGCTGGTGAACATTCCCACCCTGTCCGAATGGGGCATGATCATTCTCAGTCTGCTGCTGCTCACGGTCGGCACGGTCTTCATCCTGCGTCGGCGCGTGGGAGCACCGGCCCTCGCCGGCACCCCGGCATGAGCCAGCCGCAACCACCCCTGTTTTCGAGCGCGGTCTTCGCCAAAGTTTTTACACTCGTCCTGGCCGCGGCGGTGGCCGGCATCGGTGCGGCCATCTGGTTTCAGGGCGAAATCGCCGAACGCGACGTGGTGGGCACCTTGATCAGCGCGCTCATCTTCGCCTACTGGGTGCATCTGCTCGTGCTTGCGCGCCAGCATCCCGGTTCTTCAGCCGAATAATCCGTCTCAGCATTTCAGTTCGTGTGCGAACTCCCTCGGTGGCGGCCAATCCCGCCGTCACCGGGGCGCGGCGATCCGAATTCTGTGAAATCGGTTGAACTTTCTCCACCCCTTCACCGTCATTCTTAGGTTGACGCCACGCCATCGCTTGGCTGCAATAACGCTATGATGAATCTGTGCAAATCCATGAAGCTTGGAATTTTCCTCGCCGCCCTGCTGCTGGCCGCGTCGCTGCCCGCGCAAACCTTCACCCGGTATGAAGCCCAACCGCCCGGCAGCGGCACCAAGGTCAAGATTGACGGCGACTCCACCGTTCACAAATGGACGATGGAAGGCTCCATCATCGGCGGCTACCTCGAACTGGATTCCGCCGCGCAACTCGACTCCGCGCAGGCCACGCCGCCCGGATTGAAGCCCGGCAAAATCTCCGGCCGCGCCGTCGTCAGCATCCCCATCCGTTCCATCAAGAGCGGCAAGACCAAGATGGACTCCGTGATGCAGGAGGCGATGAAACAGCCGGTTCATCCCAAGATCGAATACCGCCTCACCGAACTTTCGCTCAAGGACGCGCCGCGCGCCGCCGGTGCGCCGTTCCAATTCGACAGCCAGGGCGAACTCTCCATGTCCGGCAAGACGAACAAGATTTCCCTGCCGGTGACGATTGACCGCGTGGACAAGTCCAAATTGAAAATCACCGGCAGCATCCCGCTCAAGATGACCTCCTACGGCATCACACCTCCGGCCCCGAGCATCCTCGGCGTGGCTCCCTTCAAGACCGATGACAACGTCGCGATCAACTTCGAGTGGGTCGTCGGCCAGGCGGAAGCCAAGTAGGCGGCGCGCGGGCCTCCGGCCTGGTGCGGGCTGGAAGCGCTGTCGCTCATCGAAAGCGGGCCGGAGGCCCGCGCTCCGAGCGTTGTTCCCCGCCTCCTTTTGCGTTTCCAACGCCGCCCTCCGCCGCTAAGGTGCCGGGCAATCAAGTATGCGTTGGTTCGCTCACCGAAACTCCCGCCGCGTCGCCTCGCTGGTCCTTGGCGCGGCGCATTTCCTGTTCGCATACAGCCCGCCGTTGATCGCCGCCGATCTCGTCGCCATCCCGGAGCTGGGCCTGCGCGTCGCGCGCGGGTTCCGCGTCTCCCTGTTCGCCGATTCCGATCTTGCCAACGACATCTACGCCATGACGCTCGACGCGCGTGGCCAGGTCGTTGTCACCGGCCAGGGCTACATCCGCACACTCCTCGACACCGACGGCGACGGCGCGGCGGACACCGCGCGCCTGTTCGCCACCACCACGACCGGTGGAATGGGGCTGTGCTTCGACGGTGCGGACCTGTACTTCACCGGGGACGGTGCGCTATTGCGCTACAGGGACGGCAATGACGACGGCGCAGCCGATGGAGCACCGCAACGGTTGCTGCCACTGAACTTCGCCGAACACGGCGGCCACGCGCCGCGCAAGGGGCCGGACGGCTGGTGGCACATTATCGCCGGCAACGAAACCACCTTCACGAACGATCACGTTACGCTGGCCAACTCGCCCATCCGTTCCCCCGAAGGTGGTGCGTTGTTGCGCCTGTCACCGGATGGATCAAAATGCGAGATCACCGCCCAGGGTTTTCGCAACCCATACGATTTCGACTTCAACTGGCTGGGCGACATCGTCACCTACGACAGCGACGTCGAGGCGGATTTTTTTCTGCCGTGGTACGCCCCAACCCGTTTCTACCATGTCGGCCACGGCGCGCATCACGGCTGGCGGTTGCCGGGCTGGACGCGCAGTTGGCCGCGGCCGGATTATTACGCCGACACGGTGGACATGCTCGCTCCCGCCGGTCGCGGCTCGCCGACGGGCGTGGTTTGTTACCGGCACTACCAGTTCCCTCCCTATTATCAGAACGGTGTGTTCGGACTGGACTGGACGTTTGGACGGATTTTTTTCCTTCCGCTGCGCCCGGACGGCGCCAGTTACCAGACCGAGCTGGAAGTTTTTCTCGAACCGCTCGGCACGCACGGCTTCGCGCCGACGGATGCCGTGGTTGCCCCCGACGGGTCGCTGCTCGTTTCCATCGGAGGACGCCGGACGCGCGGCGCAGTCTATCGCATCGAATGGGCCGACGCGGGCCGCGCCTTTCTCGCGACCAACTGGCTGCTGACGGCACGCTCCGAAGTGGAAGCCGTGCTCAACGCGCCGCAACCGCTCGACGCCTGGTCGCGCGCCCAATGGGAACCCGTGGCGGAGCGTCTCGGCCCGCAACCATTCGCGCTGGCGGTCGCCAACAACCAACTGCCCCCCGCGTGGCGGGTGCGCGCGGTGGAAATTCTCACGGAAATTTTCGGCGGCCTCCCGACGGCGGTGGCCGGTGCCGGGGCCCACGCGAACTCCCCGTTCGTCCGGGCGCGCGTGGCCTGGTCGCTCGGCCGGGTGCCCTGCGAAAATTTTTTTCCAATCCTTCTCGCGCTGGCCAAAGATCCGGCGCCGCTCGCGCGCCGTTGCGCGATGGAAGCACTTGGCGACCGCGCGCCCGACCTGAGCGTCGCCGAGGTCCAGCAGGCGCTCGCCGCGAACCTGCCACACCCCGACAAGCGCATCCGCCTGGCCACGGCGCGACTGGCGACCTTCCTGTCCGACACGCCGTGGAAGGCGCTCTGGCAGCGGCAGGCCAGCGGTGATGCACAGACGCGCCTCACGCTGGCGCTGGCGTCCATGTGGCGCAATCCGCAGGCGGTTCATGCCGCCGGGATCGAGACGGCGCTGGCGGTGCTGGCGCAGACCAAAGATCCCGACCAGCGGCTCCAGGCTTTGCGTCTCATCATTCTCGGGCTGGGCGATTATCGTTTGCAGAATTCGTCGCGGGAGGTTTTCACGGGCTACGAGCCGGCCCAACCGCTCGACGCCCATGCCACGCTCGTTCGCCAAATCCGGCAACGCGTCCGGGCCGCGCTGGTTGGCGGCGACGCAACCGTGAACTTCGAGGCCGCGCGCGTGCTGGCGATGGTGGAGGACGACGCGGCTGAAACGCCGGGGAAAATTTTGTCCTTCATCACCGACAGAAGTCCGCCGGGCGACGACTTTCATTATCTCGCCGTCCTGGCCCGGCTGACCAGCCAGCTACCCACGAACGCCGCGACCAAAGTCGCCCACGCCATCCTGTCGCTCGACCGCAAGCTGGCCGGACTGGAGCAGCGCAACAAACAGAACTGGCCGATGCGCCTGGCGGAAGTCGCGCAGACGTTGCTGCGGCGCGACCCACAACTGGCGGCGGCGTTCCTGCGACATCCGGGTTTCGCCACGCCAGGCCACGTTCATCTCGCGGCCAGCCTCGGCGCGGAGCATTACCTGGCGGCGGCGCGATTGTTTTTCGCGGCGGCGCAGAGGCAGCCGAACTTCGCGTGGTCCGGGCCGCTGATTGATCTGCTGGCCGCGCTGCCGCCGGAGGAAGTCCGCCCGGTTTTGCGCAAACAGTGGAGCGACCTCGCGCTGCGCGACGAACTGCTGCTCAAACTCGCGCCTGCCCCCGACGCGGCGGATCGCGACAAATTCATCGCCGGTCTCGCGTCGCTCCGGCCCGACGTGGCGCGCGCCAGCTTGACGGCGCTGCTGCAACTGCCGCGCGATGACGCGGCCAGGGCGCTCCTGCCCGCGTTGCGCCTGTTGCGCCGCCTGTTGAACGAACCGAACCAACGGGTGTTGCGCGAGCAGTTGATCACCTTCCTGAATCAGCAGACCGGCCAGGCGTTCCGCCCGTCGGAGGACGCCCCGAACGCCGCTGGATTGAAGGCGTCCTACCAACCGGTGTTCGACTGGTGCGCGCGCACGTATCCATTTGTGGCGCGACAGGTGGACAACAACGAACAGGACAGCCCGGCGCAATGGAATTTGATTCTAAAGTCCGCGGCATGGGATCGAGGCGACGCGGCGCGAGGCGAGGCGATCTACCAAGAGCGCGGCTGCCAGACCTGTCACGCGCGCTCGACGCCGCTGGGGCCGGACTTGCGCGGGGTGACGGGCCGCTTCTCGCCGGAGGACTTGTTCCACGCGATCATTTTTCCAAGCCGAGACGTCGCACCGCCTTATCGGACGACGGTCTTCCAGACGCGCGACGGCCAGACCTACAGCGGCATCGTGGCGTATGAATCGGCAGAAGGCGTCATCGTGCAGACCGGTGCGACCAGCACCGTGCGGTTGTCCACGCCGGACATCGTGTCACGCCAACCCAGCGCGCTGTCGTTGATGCCCGTCGGACTGCTGGCCGGACTGAGGGCCGCGGATCTGGCGGATCTTTACGGCTATTTGAAAACGTTGCCGGCGGGAAGGTGAAGCAAGCTCAAAGACTCGAAGCTCAAGAGAAACACAAAGCGAAAGCAAAACACCAAGCGCCAAAGATTGGAGCTTGGTGTTTTGAAGTTTTCTTGAGCTTTGAACTTTGACTCTTTGAGCTTCGCCTCAGTGCGCGGCAGCGACCCTCGGCAGCGTCGTCGCCGCTTCCGCCGGAGCATTGAACTGCGCCTTCACTTTTGCCACCGCGTTGTCGGCGGTGAGGCCGTGCTTCTGGCGCAAGTAATCCACACTGGAGGCGTGCTCGATGAATTGATCAGGCCAACCGATGCGCACGACAGGGGTGGTGATGCGCTGCTCACTGAGGAGTTCCAGCACTTCGCTGCCGTAACCGCCGGGCAGGACGTGGTCTTCGAGCGTCACGACCACGTCGGCATTGCGGGCGAAGAACTCCGTGGTGCCGGCGTCAATCGGCTTGAAGAAACGCGGGTTGATGATGGCGCAGTCGAACCCTTCGGCGGCCAGTTGCGCGGCGGCTTTCTTCACGACGCTCTGCATGTTGCCCAGGGCGAAGAAAGCGACTTTATTTTTGCCGGTCTGCGAAAAGTTTTGCAGCACTTCCGCCTTGCCGATCTCCAGGAGTTTCGGCTGCTCCTTGACCGGCACGCCTTCACCGGCGCCGCGCGGGTAGCGGATGAACGTCGGATGCTTCTCGTGCGTGGCGGTGAACATCATGTCCGCCAGTTCGTCCTCGTCCTTGGGCGCCATGCCGATGATGTTCGGCACGCAGCGCAGGTAGGCGATGTCGAAAAGCCCGTGGTGCGTCGGGCCGTCATTGGCGGAGAGTCCGGCGCGGTCCATGCAGAAAATCACCGGCAGATCCTGCAACGCCACGTCGTGGATGATGCAGTCGTAGGCGCGCTGGAGGAACGTCGAGTAAATCGCGACGACGGGGTGAAAGCCCATCGTCGCCATGCCGGCGGCGAAGAGGACGGCGTGCTCCTCGGCGATGCCGACGTCGTAGTAACGGTGCGGCATGGCCTTTTCCAGCAACTTGAGGCCGGTGCCGCTGGGCATCGCGGCGGTGATGCCGACGACGAAATTGTTTTTCTCACACAGCTTCACCATCGTCTGGCCGAAGACGTCCTGATAATTGAGCGGTGTGCCGGGTTTGGGCGCGGGGCCGCTGCCGGTGGCCACGTCGTAGGGACCGGTGCCGTGAAATTTTTCCGGGTGCTGGAGCGCGGCGTCGTAGCCCCTGCCCTTCTTGGTCAGGACATGCAGAACGATGGGCTGGTCGTAATTTTTGGCGAACTCCAGGCAGTTGAGCAGCATCGGCAAATCGTGGCCGTCAATCGGGCCGAGATAGCGCAGGCCCATTTCCTCGAACAGCAGGCTGCTGCCGTAGCCGCCGCGACCGTCGGAGTCCATCTCGCTGCGGTTGTGTTCGAGGCTCACGCCGGTCATCGCGCCCTTGAAGCTCTCCTCGACCTTGTGGGCGAGCGCGAGGGCGATCTCACCCTTGGGCATCCGGCGCAGCAGCCGCTCGAAATCCTTGTGGAGCCGGTTGTAACGCGGGTGGGTGATGAGCTTGTTGAGATAGGCGGAAATGGCGCCGACGTTTTTGGCGATGCTCCATTCGTTGTCGTTGAGGATGGCGACAAACTTCTTGGTCGTGTGCGCGATGTTGTTGAGCGCCTCAAAGGAAATGCCGTTGGTCAGCGCGGCGTCGCCGAAGATGCAGACGACGTTTTCATCCGTGCGGCGCTGGTCGCGCGCGGCGCACATGCCCAGCGCGGCGCTGAGGGCCGTGCCGGCGTGGCCCGCGCCGTAGCAATCGTGCTCGCTCTCGGTGCGGAGGGAGAAGCCGTTCAGCCCGTCGGTGGTGCGAATGGTGTGGAAGCGGTCCTTGCGCCCGGTGAGCAGCTTGTGGACATAGCTCTGGTGGCTCACGTCCCAGATGAACTTGTCCTTGGGCGTGCTGAAGACCGAGTGGAGCGCGATGGTCAGTTCGACGACACCGAGGTTGGGGCCGAGGTGGCCGCCGTTCTTGGCGAGCTTGGTGATGAGTTCGTGGCGGACTTCGTCGGCGAGCTGCTTCAATTGCTCCAGCGTCAGTTTTTTGACCTGGGCGGGATTGTCCACCATGTCGAGATAACGGTTCATTGGTTTATTCATCGTCGCTTGGGGAATCACCGGCGGGTTTGAGCACCGGCTCGCCCGCCGCGTTCGTTTCGAGTTTCTGGATTTTGACTTCCGCTTCTTCGAGCTTGGCCTGGCAGATTTTTACCAGCCGCGTGCCTTCCTCGAACCTGGCAAGCAGCGTTTCGAGCGGCAGGTCGCCCGCTTCCATCGCGTCCACGATGGTTTCGAGTTTCTTGACGGCCTCCTCAAACGGCAGCGCGTCTTTGGCGCCGCCGGAGTGGGCCGCCGCTTTGGTCGTTGCCGGCACGGCGGCGAAACTAGAGGAAAGGCCGGCGGGCGTCCAGCGCGGAGTCGCTCAATCCGGCTGCGCGCCGGCGCTGGCTGGCGACGCGGGCGCGTGGCGATAACTGGCCACCACCCAGTCGCTCAAGACCTTGTCCGGCGCTTCCACCGCGTCGCCATCCAGTACGAACTCCTGCTGGCCGGTGTTTTGGGCGATAAGCTTCAGGCCGAACTGGTAATCCTTGAACCGTTCCGCGCACAGGTCGCGGATGGGGCGGGATTGCGCGTGCGAGAGCGACGCGAGCGCGTCCGCCGCCGCGTCGGTGAACCGCAGTTTCAGCCCGTGGTTTTCGGCGAAGCGCCCGGCGAACTCATGCACGAGCTGTCGCGCGACATCCTGCTCTTCCCGCGCGCTCTCGGCCAGCAGCTTTTGCAACTCGGCGGACGGGTTGTCCACCAGTTCGCGGGTGACAACGAAGCGCTTCACCGGCGTCGAGGGCAACTCGTATTTCAGGTCGCGGAAGGCGCGCTCGCACACGGTCATCAGTCCGCGGGCGCCGGTTTTTTCCCCGGCCGCCAGTTCCGCGATGCGCCGCAGACCGTCCTCGGCGAAGAACACCTCGATGCCGTAGGCGGCGAAGGATTGTTCGTACTGACGGATGATGCTCCCTTCGGAGGCTTTGAGGACGAGGAACAAGTCGTCCACGTTCAGCGGCTGGCAGACGACCCGCACAGGCAGACGTCCGATGAATTCAGGTTCGAAACCAAACTCGATGAAGTCGCGCGTCTCGGCGTGCGCCAGCGATTGATCCTCCTCCGGCGTGTGCCGGGCCGACGCGGCGAAACCAATGCTCGTTTCGCGAAGCCGTTTGTGGACGATCTTCTCCAGCCCGCCGAACGCGCCGCTGACGACGAACAGGATGTGCCGGGTGTTGATCGTGGCGGGCTGTTTCCGGGCGCGTCCGCCCTGCGTCATTTCCATCATCGCCTGGATTTGGCCGGCGATGTCATTGGGCGCGCGGGCGGGCACTTCGGTTTCCTCCATCAGCTTGAGCAGGTTCGTCTGCACGCCGCGCCCGCTCACGTCGCGCCCGCTTGCGCTGGCGGCAGCGGCGATTTTATCAATCTCATCGAGGTAGATGATGCCGTATTGGGCGCGGGCAACGTCGCCGTTGGCCAGGCGCACGAGGTCGCGCACCAGGTCCTCCACGTCTCCCCCGACGTAGCCAGTCTCGGAGAACTTGGTCGCATCGGCCTTTACGAAGGGCACGCCGATGAGTTCGGCCATGCTGCGGACCAGATAAGTTTTCCCCACGCCCGTCGGGCCGAGGAGGATGATGTTTTGCTTCGCGTAATTGGGCTGCTCGCGCCCCTCCATCGCCCGGCGGACGTGGTGGTAGTGGTCGCACAATGCGACGCTCAGGACTTTCTTGGCCTCCTCCTGCTTGATGACAAAGCGGTCGAGAAAGGCCTTTACGTCGCGCGGCTTGGAGTTGAATTTGGAAATATCGTCCGTGCTGGCTTCGGCTGGCTGGCTGGGTTCACCGTCGCCCTCGGCTTGGGGAGCCGGTTGCGCCGCGTCTGACTGGAAATGCTGGCGCATGAACTCCGCGAGCTGACGCTGGAATTCCTCGGGCGATGGCGGGCCGCTGGAAAATGGTTTTGACATAACTCTGGTCCAGACGCGCGCGGGTCGTCGCGCCCGTTGAGAGTATGTTGAAGCTGGCGCGGCGCGTCAACGCCCGCGCGACGCGAACGAATCAGCGCGACGAAGCCGGCGGCGGAGTAGTGTCGTCGGGCGCGCACACCGAAGCCAGTTGGCCTGAATGGTGGCCCGACCGGGCGGATGCGACGCTGGCAAGGTCTTTGAAGTTGCGGCAGACCAGCACCACGACAACGCTGGCGACGAAAGTCAAAATGCGGAACTGGAGCATGCTCTTCCTGGCGTGGGGTGGCGACGGAAACGGCTAGCCCAAATGCTCTCTGATGAGGTTAAGCAACACGGCGACCAACCCCAGGATCGTGTAGAAATAAGCGTGTCGCAGCATGGGTGTCATGCCGGTTTGTTCCTCGTTGGTGCGCGTGGCGATATGTCGGTTGCTCATGGTTGAACCGATACTTCCAGACACGCGGGCGGACAATTGGAGGAGTTACGCGACGTCCCACCCGGAAAAATACGGAGCGGTGATCTGGGCAACTCTGAGACAGCGGACGACGCCAAAATACCGCACCACCAACCCTGCCCGATCGTTGGGAATTTTGCCGTCCGCGCCGGCTACACGTCGCAGATTTGGACGCCTTGTTTGAGCGACGCCAGCGCGTCCGGACGCTTCGGGATGAACTCCTGCGCGACGTGGCCCTTGTAGCCCGTCTCCACGATGGCCTTCATGATCGCCGGGTAATACAATTCCTGCGTGTCGTCAATTTCCGCCCGGCCCGGGACGCCGCCGGTGTGGTAGTGGGCGATGTACGGCGCGGCGGATTCGAGGTTCTTGCTCTTATCGCCCTTGATGGTGCGGATGACGTCGCCTTCCATGATCTGCATGTGATAGATGTCGTAGAGCAGTTTGAAATTCTCGGAACCGACCTTCTTGCACAGGGCGACGCCCCAGGCCGTGTGGTCGCACATGTAATCCGGGTGGTTCACCTTGCTGTTGAGCAGTTCCATCACGGCCACGACCTTGTGCTTTTCGCAGATGGGCGTGATGCGCTTAAGGCCGATGGCGCAATTCTGCAGGCCCTGCTCGTCAGACATGCCTTTGCGGTCGCCGGAGAAACAGATGATGTTCTTGAACCCGGCGGCGGCCACTTTGGGCGCGACCTCCTCGTAGAAGGCCACAATCTTGTCGTGATTCTCCACCCGGTTCAGTCCGGTGCTGATGCCGCCGGGCACGCCGCTGACCATCGCACAGGTAAGCCCGTGCTTCTTCAGCGTCGGGAAATCCTTCACCGTGAGCAGTTCGATGGATTGCAGTCCCATCTGTTTGCCGGCCACGCACAAATCCTCAAGGGGGACTTTGTCATAGCACCACTTGCAGACGGAGTGGTTGATCCGACCCTTGAGCGCGGCTCCGGCAGCCACTTCAGCGGCCTTCAAGCGCGAGGAGAGTGAAGCCGCGGCGCTCAACGCAGCCGCGCTGCCGGCCATTTTGTGGAGCGCGGAACGGCGGGTGATGTTCGTTTTCATAAGTGGGCTGGATTTGAAGTCAGTGTCGCACGGTTAAACGTATTCAGATTGGCTGGGTGATCGAATACCCCCTTCGCTGCGCCGCCGTCAAACGCCAAACTCACTCTGCTCAAGTTCTGGCCGCACCGCCCGATGATCGAATCATGGCGGACACGTTTGAACGCATCAGCTTTCGACCACTCGTGGAATCGAAGAACGGGCACGAAAGCCCGACGTTTGATTTCTTTCGGAGTTGCACCATCTCCCTGCGTCCGCCCTGGGGTGCCCCGCTCCACAAGTTCAAAATCGTCCGGCGCCGTTTGGCGTCGAAACGGAACTCCTGAGCCGCGCCGCGCTTACTTCCTGGTGGCGACGCCCAATTCCTTGAGCTTGGCAGCGATGTCCGCGCCGTGCGCGCCCGCTTTCACGGCCTTGTCCACGAACAGCACCTTGCCGTCCTTGCCGATGTAAATCGTCCAGCGCGAGGCGTTCCTGGCCTCGCCGGCGACGACACCATAGGCACGGGCCGTTTCGCGCGTCGGATCGCTGAGGATGGGATAGTCCAATTCGAGGGAAGCGGCGAATTTCTTGTTGGTCTCCGCGTCGTCGCAACTGGCCGTGAAGTAGGCGACATCAAACTGGCGGATGGCCTCGCCGCTCGCACGGAGCGACTTGCATTCCGCCGTTCAGCCACCGGTGAAGGCCTTGGGGAACCACGCCACGACGACGGCGCGTTTGCCTTTGAAGTCCGCGAGCTTGTAGGTCTTGCCGTCGCTGCCGGGCAGGGTGAAGTCGGGCGCGGGGTCGCCAGCCTTGAGCGGTTCCGCCGCCTCCGCCGACGCGCCTCCAAACCACACGGCGAGACAGGAACCAAGAGCGGTGACAAGGGCAAGCAGTGAAGTTTTCATAAAGGCGTTTTTGCTGAAGGTGGCTTTGATTTCGTTCCGGAGATTTCTGCCGGGGATGGCGGGCGATGGCAAGTCCATTTTGGCCGGTGGGATTTTGGCGCGCCCGATCGGCGTTGTTCCTCGTTGGCATTCACCACCGCCTTGCCTACCGTTCCGCCATGTCCGCTCAAGTTTTCCGCCACTCGCACCGCGTGACCTACGCTGAATGCACGCTGGGCAACCACATTTACTACGCGCGTTACCTTGATTTGCTGGAGGCGGTGCGCGGAGAGTTCTTCCGTCACCTGGGCGCACCGCTTCTGCGCTGGCAGGAGGCGGACACAATTTTCCCCGTCATCGAATGCCGGATGCGTTATCGCGCGCCCGCGCGCTACGACGACGTGCTCACGGTGGAAGTATGGCTGACGGAAATGCAGCGAGTGCGGCAGAACTTTGCCTACCGCATCGTCAACCAGTCCGGTCGGGAAATTCTTGAAGCCTCCACGTTGCACGCCTGCACTGGACTGGATGAGAAGCCAAAACGGTTGCCTGAAGAACTGAGCCGGCTGCTCCAGCCGTATCTGCACGCGCCTTCGGAAACTACTTTGTAGCGGCAAACTGTCTGGCCAGCTCGCGCTCGCGCCGGCGCAAGGCGCGTTCCTGCCTCCGCGCTTCGGCGCGGAGCAGCGCCTCGGCGGACCACCCGCGCAACTGGGCGAGGGCCGCGAGGCCGAACAACGTCTTCGCCAGTTCCGCCCGCGTAAACTTCGGCGGTCCACTTGGCGGCGGAAGGAGACTGGCTTTGCGCGCCTTCTTCACCAACTTCTCGGCACGGAGCAAGGCGGGCAGATGTTTTGGAATGCCATCGAGCGCCGAGGGCCGCGCGTGTTTCGTGCCGTGCTTCTCGGCTTTCTTGATCTGCTCCCACTGCGCCCACACGGCGTCCACCGTGCGCGCCCTGGCGTCGCCGAAGACATGCGGGTGGCGGCGGATAAGTTTGTCCACCAGCACGCGGCAAACTTTCTCAAAGTCGAACGCGCCGCGCTCGCGCGCCATTTGACAGTGGAAAACCACCTGCAACAGCAGGTCGCCCAGTTCCTCGGCCATCTCGTGATCGTCGCCAGCCTCGATGGCGTCGAGCAGTTCGTAAACTTCCTCCACCGCGTGGAAGCGCAGCGTCTGGTGATCCTGCTCGCGGTCCCACGGGCAGCCGGTCGGCGAGCGGAGCCGGGTCATCACGCGGAGCAAGTCGTCAATTGCGGAATTTTTTTTCATGGTGCATGCGGCGGACGAATGCTGAACATTCAACGTCCAACGCCAAACGTCGAACCTTCCGTGTCGCGCGTCCCCCTGCGTTCGATGTTGGGTGTTGGACGTTGAATGTTCAGCGTTCGCTATTCAAGCCGCTACAAGACCACCAGATCGTCGCGATGGATCACTTCGGTGCGCGGGAGTTGGTGCGACTGTATTTCGGCGGCGGAGAATTTCGCGATGCCGCGCGCGAACTCCGTGCCGTTCAAATCACAAATCCGCACGATGTCACCCGCGGCAAACGCGCCGTCGCACCGCGCGACGCCGGGGGGCAACAGACTCTTGCCGCCGTCGCGCAACGCCTGCTTCGCGCCGTCGTCCACGAACAGCGCGCCTTTGGGATGATGGAAGAAGGCAATCCACCGCTTGCGCCCCTTGAGCTTGTTCGGCTGCGGGATGAAGAACGTGCCCTCCTCGCGCGCGGCGATGATGTCCTCCAATACCGCCGGCTTCCGACCCGACGCGATCACCAGCGGGATGCCGGCGCGGATGACGATTTTGGCGGCCTGAATTTTCGAGGCCATCCCGCCGACGGCCGTGGCGCTGTCGGTGCCGCCGGCCATTTTCTCCACCGCGTCGTCAATCTGCGCGATGGTCGCGAGGGTGCGCGCCTCCGGTTGCCCGAAGTTTTCGATGACGCCGTCCACCGTGGTGAGAATCACCAGCAGATCGGCGGGCAGCAGCGTCGCGACGAGCGCGGAGAGCTTGTCGTTGTCGCCAAATTTCAGTTCGGTGAAGGAGACGGCATCGTTCTCGTTGATGATGGGGATGACGCCGCGTTCCAGCAGGGCGACCAGCGTGTTGCGGGCGTTGAGATGGCGCTCGTGATGTTCCAGGTCATCGTGGGTGAGCAACACCTGGGCGACGTGCAGGTGGAACTGGGCGAACAGTTTTTCGTACGTCGCCATCAGGCGCGACTGGCCGACGGCGGCGCATGCCTGCAACTCGGCCAGTTCGCCAGGCCGCTTCTCAAAGCCGAGCGTCCCCATCCCCGCACCCACGGCGCCGGAAGTGACGAGCACGATCTCGCGCCCGGCGCGGCGTTGCGCGGCGATCTGGGCCACCAGCGGCTCCATTTGCGCCGGGTCAAGCTGCTTGCGGCTGTCGGTGAGGACACCCGTGCCGAGCTTGACGACCATCCGGCTGACATTTTTCAACAACTCATCGCGCACGCGGGGATTAAGCAGGAAAATGAAAAAAGGAAAAAGTCAAAACCGAGCGATAGAATCGCAACAGTCAATGACGCCCACCGTGGAGAACTTGCCAGCCAGAGCGCCGCGTCCTGCTTTCGACCAGCAGGAGTAGCTGGAGACCACCGCCGAAGAACTCAGATCGCTGCCGTCCGGCAAACTGCGAGAGGCGGCGGATTAAACCCGATGCTCCGAAGTGGCCGTGCGGCGGGAGCGCGGGTCTCCTGACCCGCAGCGGGTTGAGCCGGTCGGTGCCGCCCAAAAGCTCCCGGCGATCTCGTCGTCGCAACGGGCTGCGGCTCTGGAGAGCCGCGCATCATACGTGCCCTTGGAAATCGTTTCACGACCTTGCGGCAGCAACAGCGTATAATACCAACTACGTTAATTGGCTGGTAGAAGTTAAGCGGCGGGGATAGCCTTTGGGCATGGCCAGACCCCGAGCAAAATTAGATCGTTGCGGTGAGGCGGACCTCGTCACCCGCCGCCTCCACACCGAACCTCCC
>JANNEF010000121.1:0-75288 GCA_031378375.1 Verrucomicrobiota bacterium
CATCCTGCTGGCCACCAGACCGTCCTGGCTGCCGAGCCAGACAAAAACCTCAAACCCGCCCTCTTGTTCACAAATCGTCCAAAATGAGTTTGTCCTGCTTTGCTAACTACAAAAAAGTCCTGCTTTGAAAACTACGCGGCATGTCCGAAATCCGCCATTGCAAGTTCCGCCCGACCCGATACGCTCCTCGCCAAGAATTGTTTTCCGCCATGTCCCTGACATCACACTGGAAACCGCAGCAGGATGAGCTTTCCGCCAACCACGTCCAGGCGAAGTGCAGCTTTGCAGGCGACGGCAGGCCACACGACGGCGACCACTCGTCAGACGAGTTTCCATGCTGGATTGAGCCCGGCAGCACCACTACCCTCTCCGCATGACGCATCAGCTTCAGGACGCCATCAGCCGCGAACTGGCCCGTCGCGTGGCCGCGCGGCTCCGCGCCGCGCCCGCGCTGCTGGACACGGCCCGCGCCAACCTCGCGCGCTGGTCGCGGCAGAATGCCGATGCGCCCTCCTTGCTCCGTTGCTACGCTGAATGGCAGAACATCCTCACGCGACCATTGGACGACGTTTGCGATCTCCTCTGCGCGGATACCGAAGCAGCACAGCGCCTGCGCCAGAATTCTCCGTTCGCCGGCATCCTTTCGGCGGCGGAAGTCTGGGAAGTCAAAAGGCAGTTCCGCCGCCATGCAGCGACACCAGCTTGAGCACATCATCCGGGCCGCGGCGGGGATCACCGGCGCGCCAGAGTTCGTCATCGTCGGCAGTCAGGCGGTCCTCGGCCAGTTTCCCGACGCGCCGGATGAACTGCTCGTCTCCATCGAAGCCGACGTTTTTTCACTGCGCGATCCGGCGGACAGCGATCTGATCGACGGCTCCATCGGCGAAGGCTCTCCGTTTCACCAAACCTTCGGCTACTACGCCCACGGCGTCGGTGCGGACACTGCGGTTTTGCCCGCAGGATGGCGGGAGCGCCTCATCCCGGTTCGCAACCAAAACACGGGTGGGGGCACCGGGTTTTGCCTGGAAGTTCACGACCTCGCCATCTCCAAACTCATCGCGGGCCGTGAGAAAGACTTCGCCTTCGTGGCCGGACTGCTGCGGCACGGCCTGGCGAACGTCCACGCGCTCCAACAGCGCCTCGGGGACACGCCACTGGATCCCGAACGCCGCAGTCAGTGCGAGGCCCGGCTCAAACGACTCTCCGCCTGAACTTTCATGCAACCGCAACTTTCAACCTTCGCCGGTCCCTCGCCAGTCGGCTCCCTTCTCCGCATCCGCTGGGGAGACTTGTGCGGCTTGGGAAGACGCACAAGGAATTGGCCATTCGCCATTTTCCCGCCCCCGCCGCCGAACTCGACGAACTGCCGCTGCCCTACCGTTACGACGTAAAACCATTCGACACCATCACCCTGCGCCTCCTGCGCGAACACATCGAGCGCGTCGGCATCCCGCTCTTCCCCGAACCCACGCCCCCGTGACGTTGTAACGGCGGTCTGCGACCGTCGCCCGTGCCCGCCGAATCCAGTGCCAGAAACTCGACGGCCAAGGGAGCAGCGCGTTGAATGGATTTGAACAAACGCTGTTGAGCCTCCCCCTCGCTTCCGCTATAAAGACCACATGAGCGCTGAAACTCAGGAAATCATCCGCATCTGTGAAGCCCTGCCGGATTCCAAACGCGACGAAGTGGCGGATTTCGCCCGCTTCCTCCTGGCTCGTCAGGGTGACGAGGCGTGGGAGCGCATCCTGGCTGACACCACACCCCGGCCCCGTCTGGAAGCCTTCCTCCGTGAAACCGCGGCCGAAGGCGGCGAACAGCCACTCAACCCCAGCCGCCTGTGAAATCCCTCGTGCGCCCCAGCTTCTGGCGCGCGTACGCCGCGCTGGACGAGCGGGTGCAACAGGCTGCCCGCCGGGCCTACGCCCTCTTCGCCCGCAACCCCGGCCATCCCTTCCCTGCGCTTCAAGAAACTGGGCGGTTACGACCACATCTGGTCCGTTCGCATCAACGAACAATACCGGGCCGTCGGCGAGCGCAGCGGCGACACCATCATCTGGGTCTGGATTGGCACCCACAACGACTTTGACAAGCTGTTCGGTTGATTCGCTTATGAGCCTGGTAAAGTCCAAACAACGCGTCGCCGACCACGGGGAGGTCTTCACCCCCGCGTGGATGGTTGAGGCGATGCTCGACCTCGTGAAGGGCGAGACCGAGCGCATTGATTCGCGCTTCCTGGAGACGGCCTGCGGTGACGGCAATTTCCTCGTGCGGGTCCTCCGCCGCAAGCTCGCCGCCGTGGAACTCAAATACGGCCAGTCCGATTTCGAGCGACGGCACTACGCGCTGCTCGGGTTGATGTGCATTTATGGAATTGAGCTGCTGCCGGACAACATTGCCGATTGCCGCGCCAACCTGCTCGAGATCTTCGCCGAGTATCTGAACCTAGATCCGTCGGACGACCTGTATCGCGCCGCGTTCCACGTGCTTTCGCAGAACCTCGTCCATGGCGACGCCTTGACGATGCGCGCCCAGGGCAACCTGCCGATCACCTTCGCCGAGTGGGGTTATCTGGGCAAAGGTCGGTTCCAACGGCGTGACTTCCGCTACGACAGCCTCACCCAATCATCGGCCTACAGCGCCGAAGGATCGCTCTTCGCCCAGCTTGGCAAACACGAGATTTTCACGCCGTCCAAAACCTACCCGCAGATGACCGTGAGTGAGTTGGTCGCCCTTGCGCCGGGCGGCAACCCGCCTTGCCCTGAAGGGGCATCCTGTGAAAGCCCAGGGCCACGCCCTGGGAAAGGAACCCACCACATTCCCACGCCCTGAAGGGGCGTAATCACATGCCGCAATCCCTCGCCCAAATCCTCGCGCATCTGGTCTTCTCCACGAAGAATCGGGAGGCGGTGCTGGCCGACGACATCCGCGATGAACTCCACGCCTACATCGGCGGCATCGTGGAGAACCAGAAAGGCACGCTCCTCAAGGCTGGCTCGGTCGCCGATCATGTCCATTTGCTGATTGCGCTTTCCCGCACCGCCGCACCCGCCGACCTGGTGCAGGAGATCAAGACTGGCTCCTCCAAATGGCTGAAAACGAAGGCGGACCGCTACGCCTACTTTCACTGGCAGGGTGGCTACGGCATTTTCTCCATCAGCCCCTCCCACCGGCCCGCGTTGGAGCGATACATCGCTGGTCAGGCTGAGCATCATCGCATCGTCACGTTTCAGGAGGAATACCGCCGTCTCCTGGAAAAATACGGCCTTCAATTTGATGAACGCTATGTGTGGGACTGACCTTCATTTCGCCCCTTCAGGGCTTGGGATGTTTTTGGGCATCGTTCCCAAGGCGTTGCCTTGGGCTATCGCATTTTGCCGCGTTGCGGCATCGGTCCGGGGCGTTGTGGCATCCGTTGGCCCCAACGGGACTGGCTTTTGCCGCGTTGCAGCATCCGCCCGCCCCAACGGGGCCGAAGGTGAAAGCCCAGGGCAACGCCCTGGGAAAGGTATCCCACCATATTCCCCAGCCCTGAAAGGGCGGCACCACCTTTGTTGCGCCCTTTCAGGGCTTGGATTGTTTTCATCCATCCATCCCAGGGCGTTGCCCTGGGCTATCTCATTCCTCCCCGTTGGGGCAAATGCCACCGATCTGGAGGTCATCGTATGAGCGCCCAGGCAAACTTCTCCCTGCGCGGGCGCAACCCGGACGTGCTGACGTGCATCGCGAACCTCTCCAACGACGAGGTGTTCACCCCGCCGGAGTTTGCGAACCGGATGCTCGACACGCTGGCCGAGGCGTGGGCGGCGAATAACAAGGGCGCAAACCTCTGGGCGGACAAGTCGGTGAAGTTCCTCGACCCCTGCACGAAATCCGGCGTGTTCCTGCGCGAGATCACCAGCCGGCTGACCCAGGGGCTGGAGCAGGAGATGCCGGACCTGGAGAAGCGCGTGAATCACATCCTCACGAAGCAGGTGTTTGGCATTGGCATCACGCAAATCACCGGCCTGCTGGCGCGGCGCAGCGTCTATTGCTCCAAGCACGCCCAAGGCGAACACTCGATTGCCAAAGGCTTCGCCAGCGACGATGGCAACATCTGGTTCCAGCGCCTCAAACACACTTGGGAGGGCGACAAGTGCCAGTATTGCGGCGCGGGCAAATCCGTTTTCGACCGGGCGACGGGTCTTGAAACCCACGCCTACGCGTTCATTCACACCGACAACATCAAGACTCGGCTCACCAAGATTTTTGGAGGCAATATGCAATTCGACGTCATCATTGGAAATCCACCGTATCAATTGGCGAGCGACGGCGGCACGCGCGACATTCCCATTTACAACAAGTTTGTTGAGCAGGCGAAGAAGCTTGAGCCGCGCTACCTCTCAATGGTTATTCCGTCCCGCTGGATGGCGTCAGGTCTTGGCTTGAGCGATTTCCGAAAAGCCATGTTGGAGGATAGGAACATCAGGAAGCTGATGGACTATGAGCGCATGGACTTGGTGTTTCCGGGCGTGGATTTCGAGGGCGGCATCTGCTATTTCCTTTGGGATCGAGACAACGCGGGTAAATGCGAAGTAACCACCGTCACCGGCGAGGAGACCATCGGGCCGGCAATGCGCGACCTGAACGAATACGATATTCTCGTGCGCGATAGCCGTGGGCTAAACATCCTCAAGAAGGTGCTCGCAGAAGGCGAGCCGTCCATCATTGATATTCTTTCCGCTGACAAGGAATTTGGCTGGACGTCCAACTTTGATGGATTTCGGGAGGACAAAAAGCCTAGCGATGTCGCGCTGTATTACGGGCGTGCTGGCAAGCGGCTTGTCGGTGGCATTGCCCGTAAAGATGTCACGAAGAGTCCACACCTGATAGACAAGTGGAAGGTGATGGTCTCTGCGGCCTACGGCGAACGTGGTGCGCGGCCTGCGATGGTGCTTGGCCCTAGCTTCATTGCTGAATCACCTTCGGTTTGCACGCAGACCTACTTGTTTTTTTACGTTGGTTCAAAGAAGCACGCTGAAAGTCTGCAAAGCTATCTCAATACGCGCTTTTTCCGGTTTTTGGTATCGCTGCGAAAAATCACTCAGCACGCGACTCGCGCGACTTACACTTGGATTCCGCAACAGAGTTGGGACCGCCTTTGGACGGATGAGGCGCTTTACAAGAAATACAAATTGAGCAAGGACGACATCGCCCACATTGAAGCCTGCATCCGTCCGAGGGCCAGCAACGATGAGTAAGACCATCGAAGAAATCCTTGCGCCCAAGCCGGAGGTCCGACCGCGCATCTACGCCTACGCCATCGCGGACAAGGCGCACGCGGGTCAGCTCAAGGTTGGGCAGACCACGCGCAACGTGAAGCAGCGCGTCGCCGAGCAGCTCAAGACCGCCAACATCAAGAACTACACCATCGAGCTGGATGAGTCCGCCGAGCGCGACGACGGCACGACCTTCACGGACCACGAGGTGCGCGCCGCCATCGCCAGGAAAGGTTGCGCAAACACGGAATTGGAATGGATGCGCTGCACGCTCAAGGACGTGAAGACCGTCCTCACCGAGTTGCGCACCGGGCAGCGGTTCACCGGCACGCACTCCGTGACGTTTGCCATGCGCGCCGAGCAGCGCGCCGCCGTGGACAAGACCCACGACTATTTCCACTCCATCTGGAAGGAGGACATGCACGCCGTCCCGCGCTTCCTCTGGAACGCGAAGATGCGTTTCGGCAAGACCTTCACCGCCTATCAACTCGCCCGGAAACTGGGGGCCAAGCGTGTGCTCGTGGTCACTTTCAAACCTGCCGTGGAGGATGCGTGGCAGACGGACCTCGAATCGCACAAGGACTTTGACGGCTGGCAATACCAGTCGCGCAACTCCGGCAGTGACCCGACGAAGGTCTCCGCCAGCAAGCCGCTGGTCTATTTCGGCTCCTTCCAAGACCTGCTGGGCCGCGACGAGGTGGGGAACATCAAGGCCAAGAACGAGTGGCTCCACAAAGTGAAGTGGGACCTGGTCGTCTTTGACGAATACCACTTTGGTGCCTGGCGCGAGACGGCGAAGGAACTTTTCGAGGGCGAGGAAGAGGCGGTCGCGAAGAAGGAGGCGAAGCTGGAATACGCCGCCGGCTTGGAAAGCGTGAATGTGGACCTGAGCGAGCTCTCGGAAAGCGAGACCGAATTCCTGCCCATCACCACGAAGGCTTACCTCTACCTCTCCGGCACGCCGTTCAAGGCGCTGGCCACAGGGGAATTCATCGAGGAGCAGATTTTCAACTGGACCTACACCGACGAGCAGCGCGCGAAGGAGGAGTTCGCGGCGAAGCACCCCGGCCAGTGGAACCCCTACGGCGCACTGCCACAGATGCGGCTGCTCACCTACCAGATGCCGGATGAACTGGTGGCCATCGCGAGCGCCGGGGAGTTCGATGAGTTTGACCTGAACGCGTTCTTCGAGGCGTCGGGCGACGGGAAGAAGGCGCAGTTCAAGCACAAGAGCGACGTGCAGAAGTGGCTGGACATCATCCGCGGCGGCTATGCGGCCAAGGCGGTGGAGCAGCTCAAGACCGGCACGCGCCCGCCCTTTCCGTATTCGGACGTGCGCCTGCTGCCGTATCTCCAGCACTCGTTCTGGTTTCTGCCCAACGTCGCGGCCTGTCACGCGATGGCGAATCTGCTGGCCGAGAAGCACAACGTCTTCTGGCATGACTACGATGCGCTCGTCGCGGCTGGCTCGGCGGCGGGCATCGGGCTGGAGGCGCTGCCGCCCGTGCGGGAGGCCATCGGCAGCGGCTTCGACACCAAGACCATCACGCTCTCCTGCGGCAAACTCACCACCGGCATCACCGTGCCGCAGTGGTCGTCCATCCTGATGCTGCGCAACCTCAAGTCGCCGGAGACCTACTTTCAGGCGGCGTTTCGCGTGCAATCGCCGTGGTCCATCAAGAACCCCAACGGCGACAATCTGAACGAGGAGGAAATCCACAAGCCAATCTGCTTCGTGTTCGACTTCGCGCCGACGCGCGCGCTGCGGCAGCTCTCCGAATACGGAATCGGGCTTTCGCCCGGCGAGCCGAACCCGGAGAACGCCGTGCGAGACCTCGTGTCGTTCCTGCCGGTGCTGGCCTACGACGGCGCGAACATGACGCAGATTGATGCGGGCGGCATCCTCGACATCGCGATGGCGGGAACATCGGCCACGCTGCTCGCGCGCAAGTGGGAATCCGCCATGCTGGTGAACGTTGATAACGACACCCTGCGCCGCATCCTCGACAACCCCGAGGCGATGGCCGCCGTGGAGCGCATCGAAGGCTGGCGCTCGCTCGGCGACAACATCATCGAGACCATCATCAACAAGAGCGAGGTGGTGAAGGATCTGAAGGACAAGGCGAAGGAGAAGAACTTGTCGGCAAAAGAGAAAAAGCAGCTCACGGACGAGGAGAAGGAATACAAGTCCAAGCGCAAGATGGTGCAGGAAAAACTCATCAAGTTCGCCACGCGCATCCCGGCGTTCATGTATCTCACCGACTTCCGGGAGAACACACTCCAGGACGTCATTACCAAGATTGAACCCGACTTGTTTCTGACCGTGACCGGTTTGACCGTAAAGGATTTCCACCTGCTCGTACGGCTCAAGGTGTTTAACACCGAGCACATGAATCAGGCCGTCTTCGCCTTCCGCCGTTACGAAGATGCCTCGCTCCGCTACACGGGCATCGAGAGTCACGAGGGGCTGACCCATTACGGTCTTTACGATACCGTAGTGGCACGGGAGTAAGGACGGCGATGCGGAGAAGGCGGGACGAGGAAAGCGGGAGGTCAGGTGCCGGGCAGGAAGCGCAAGGTTTCGGACAGGTGGGTGCGGTCGGCCAGGGTGTGCAGCAGCGGCCCTTGCAGGCTGAATTCGACCTGGCTCACGGAACCGACCGGACACCCGAAGCGGTAACGAAAGCGTCCGACATCAATTCCCAGCAGGCTGCAGAGCAGAATCCGGATGGTGGCTTTGTGGGAAACAATCAACACGTTGCCGGAATGGAGGTGTTTGATTTCTTCGATGACGGCGAGTCCACGCCGGGCAATCGCGATGGCGGCTTCGCCGCCGGTGGGAGCGTGCCAGCCGGGATCGGCTGTCCACCGGAGATAATCATCGTGAAATTCCTGGCTGACCGCCCCGGCGGTTTTGCCTTCCCATTGGCCGTAGCCGATCTCGCGAAGGCCGTCGTGAATCTCCGGCTTCGTGCCTAACATGTTGCAAAGGGGGTGGGCGGTGGTGAGGGCGCGGGTCTGCGGACTGGTGTAGATGGCGTTCCAGGGAGTCGAACGATAAGCGTCGGCGAAACTCCGGGCCATTTGCTGGCCCGCGTCGGTGAGCGCCGGGTCCAGTCCGCCCCCGCAGAATACATTGTCGTGGCTGCAAGGCGTCTGCCCGTGGCGCAGAAAATAAATCGTCATGGCGAGTGCGTTTCCGGTTTTAAGGATAGAGGGTTTCCGTGAGACGGAAACGGGTCAGTCTCGCTGTGATCTTGAGTGGGCAGGCGTAAGGGCCGCGCGGTGTGGACCAGGCAGCGCGCCAGAGTTTTGCTGGAAGGATTCACAAGCGGCGTCCGATGGACTCCGTCCGTCACGGCCGTCTCAAGCGGAAGAAGCAGCGCGGATCGGTCAACGGATAGGCCAGGTGGTAAAAGCCGTTGGACTGGCCGGGGCCGTTCGTATTCAGCAACCACGAACTGGCATTGGCGGGTGTGGCGGTGTGTTGCAGTTGAAAGGCCGCGGCGCCATTCGTCGCCCAGATCAGCCGCACTTGATTGGTCCCCTGGCGGGTCACTTCCATCGCCGGAGGTTGAAACAGAACAAGGCGATCCATGAGAGTTCCGCCGCCGGCCACGGAATGAAATTCAAACGCCATCTGCCGCTCGTCGGCCAGGACGAGCATCGCGCCGTGGCCTGCGTTATACCGGACGACGCTGCCGGCGACGGGAGTGCCGAAACCGGCGAGGGATGCGCCGCCCGCGCCGTTGACGAAATAGGGAAAACCGTCGTCCATGATCCGCTCGTAGTTGTGCGAGTCGCCGGAGACGACGGCGCTGGCGCCCCAATCGCGATAGGGCCAGCGGGTGCCCATCGTGGAGCCGGAAGAGGAGTAGGGCGGATCATGCACCACGACAAGTTTCCAGGGTGACGCGGACGCCGCGAGCCGGTTCGAGAGCCAGCGGCCCTGGGTGGAACTGGCGGAGGTGCCGTCCGGCTCGTTCGCCTCGCTGTTGACGATCAAAAAGTGGACCGGCCCGCGCACGAAGTCGTAGTAGCGCTCGTTTCCCGGCAACGTGAAATAGGCCAGGTGTGTGGAATAACCCCCGGGGCTGAGATAATCATGGTTGCCCAGCGCGGGGAAAAAACGGTTGGAACTCGCGCCGCTGCCGAAGGTGCCGGTGTAATTCCCGATGTAAGCACGGTAGTATTTCCCGATGTTCCGGTCGATGTCACCCGCGCCGCCGTACTGGTTGTCGCCGCAGGTGATGATGAACTCAGGCTGCAAATTGGTCTTGATGAGATTCGCCACGGCCAGTTCGTTCGCGTCGTCCACCCCGTAGTCGCCTAGGATCGCAAATCGCACCGGGCCGGCCAGGCAAAGCACGGGCAACGCCAGCGCGGCGCCTAGAACTGCCCATGCAGTCCGTCGCACGCCAGTTGGCCAGCTTTTTACAAGCCATGTTATGAAGGAACCCATTGGGCGGAGGCTGCGTGAAAGTTCGCGCACCGGCACCTCGGACGTCGGTAGTGGTACAAGCCAACGGCGCGCATTTGGCAACAGTAAAAAGAACGCGACGTTCATACAATGGGGTGAACACCCCATAGCGAGAAGTCATGGCCCGCCTTAGCGTTGAATATATGTCAACACTACTTATCGTCTTGATTGTGGTTCTCTTGCTCGGCGGCGGCGGCGGCTACTTCTACTCCCGGCGCCGGTAAGCGGGTGCGGATTCACACGCTGTGCAGCCCAACAAAGCGCGGGCGGACTGCGTCTTGCCGGGCAAGTACAGTGGCGTGATCGTCGTTACGGAAGCAGAAACAGGTCAGTCGCGCACTCTCGCGACACTCCGGCTCACGACGAACTCGAAGAGTTCCTTCTTGGAACTGCGTTGGCGGATGTTTTGCACGGTCACGCCTGCCTGCGGCGGGTTCCAAGTTCAAGGTTCCGGGTTTTGAGTTGAAGCCGGCCATTGTTCGCCTCAAGACAGCCCCAGGCGCTTCAATGCCTCGGCGGCGCGAATGATCGGAATACCCTCGAACGATCCGAGCGTGAGCAGATCATTGTCGCCCGTGACGGTCGCGTCAGCCTCCGCCGCCACGGCACAGGCGAGGACATGGACATCGTCCGGATCGCGCAGTCCGGCGGGTGCGGGAATCGAAATGGTGGGAACGAGTCGGGCCACCGCGCGGACTCGGGTGAACGCAATTTCCGGGGTGAATTGTTTCAGTGCCAGTCGCGCGGCAAACTTCCTGCGATTCAATACTTCGCGCAACTCGACGAGCAGGAGTTCGCTGAGGAAGAGTCGCACCCGGCCATCCACCACCGACAGCAATAATCGACCCGGCTGCCCGCCCCAGAGCAGGCCGGAGACAAGCAGATTGTTATCAATGACCGCCTTCACGCTGCCGTCGCGCCGCCCGTACCGCGTCAACCTCCGTCTGGATTTCTTCCGGCGACATCGGCTCGCCTGGCAACGAGTGCAGGCCTGTGAGCATTTGACCCAGATCCTTGCGGGCGCGCTCGCGCCGCAATTCCTCGCTCAACAACTCTCCCAAACGACCGGACTCCAGCAGACCGCTGGCTCGCGCTTCATTCACCAGCGCGTCGGGCAGATCCAGTTGAATCGTGACGCTCATGCCGTGGGACAGGATGACAGCACCAGCCGCACCGTGTCAAATCGTGAGTCAACTCGGGTCATCCCGAACATTCGCATATTTCCCGATCACGACGAACTCGAACAGTTCCTTCTTGGAACTGTGTTTGCGGCTGTGCTCCACGGTCACGCCGGTGAAGCCGTGCGGGCGCATCAGTGCGGGCGGGGTGGTTCATCGTTCAGGGCCAAGGCAGATGCTTCCGCGCGTTGGCGTTCTTCCTCGGCCACGAGTTGCCGCAGCTCCCCGGCATTGCGGACGACGGGACCGGAATGGGGGTGTTCGTCCGACCATTTCCGCAGGTTTTCAAACATGCGGTGAATATCGTAACCCGCTTCGCGCGCCAAGTCGTCCTTGATGCGCCAGACTTCCTCAAGAATCGGATTCGCTTTCATGGACTCATTCTCCCGCAAGTTCGATGGGGGTGCAAATCTCCGGCAGCGCCAGCTCGCGCGCGGCCATGAACGCGCGGAGTTTCTTCTGCAAGTGCGGATTGGCCAGGTGCCGCGTCGACGTCCGGCCACCCTCTTCCAGTTCCACTCCCTTGTCGGCACCCGCCTGCGGGCATCCTCTCCCATCCGGTGGGTGAAGGGCAGGCGCGGAGAAGGAATGCTCCGCAGTTTGCAGCACGTTGACGGTTTAACACTTCATGGTGGAAGGCATCCCCCTCTTTTGCGGCTTCTGCGTCTTTTTGTGGCAATGCAAACCGCGCGTTGTTTTCCGCCGCCAGACTGTAGCGGCGCTCTGTGAGCGTCGGCGTTGTCTCGGTTTTTGGTTCGGCGGTCACAGACCGCCGCTACAGGATTGCGTGCCCACAGAGCGCCGCTACCATGTTGCGCGTGAACCCGGAAGTTCGTCCGCCCAGACTCAAACGCCTGGAACGGCTTTTCGTCAATCATCCGCTCTACTTCGTCACCGCGAACACGGAAGACCGAAAACCCATCCTCGCCAACGCCGGGGTCCATGAAGGATTCCGGAAGTTTTGCGAGACGGGCCTGACGCGGGGCGTGTTCGTTGGCAAATACGTCTTGATGCCGGACCATCTGCATTTGTTTGTGACGTTTGGTGAGGAATACGAAGCGGCGCTCATAGCGCGTCGCCGGCCACAGTCCGGCGCTACAGCCGGCGACCCTGTAGCGGCGGTCTGCGACCGCCGAATCCAACAAGGTGACGCTGCAAAAAAGGCAGTCACAGACAGCCGCTACAACCGTCAGTCGCAGACGGACGCTACAGCAGGCTTTGTAGCGGCGGTCTGCGACCGCCGTCTCTCCCCACTTTCGGAATGGATGAAAAGCTTCAAGAACTCGCTCTCGAAAACCTTGCGCGAAATGAATGTTCCCGCCCCGCACTGGCAGAAGGGCTTCTTCGATCATGTGATGCGTTCCAAGGAATCGTATTCCGAGAAGTGGCTTTACGTGGCAGAAAATCCCGTGCGCAAACATCTGGCCGCGCGTCCTGAAGATTGGCCGTATCAGGGAGAGATTTTCGCCCTGCAAGCCGGAGGCCACACGCTGTAGCGGCGCTCTGTGAGCGCCGGCGTTGTCTCGGTTTTTGGTTCGGCGGTCACAGACCGCCGCTACAGGAGGCGTGTGGATTGATGGGTTTCCTTCGCGGCAAAAATTTTTTCACTTTTTTTGCTCACGACGCTAAACAACGCCGGAGAACTGCCGATAGGCTTGGTAGAGACGAGTTCGGCTCGGTGAGCCGGACGGAGTCGGAATCGAGTGGTCAACAAAACTGTAATGAATCAGTCAGTCGTCGGTGCCATTAAAAAACTAAACACGCAACAGCCATGAATATTCGCCAAATCAACAAGTTCCGTTCTTACGTCGGTGTGGAATCCGCCTGCAAACGTTACAAACCGGTCTGGAATGCCGCCGCCGTGCCGGAGTTCGGCCTCGCGGTGACGGATCTTTCCGAGCGGATCGTCATCATCCGCGGGCTGGGGCAGCGGCAGGAGGATCCCACCACCGGCATCGCGGCCATGAAGCTGCATTGCCGGAAACAGGTATGCACCACCGGGGCGATCATCGCCGGCGCCGTCCATTCGTGGGCGACCAAGACCAATCAACTCGACATCGCGCAGAAGGCGGACTGGTCGTACAGCGATCTGTTCGCCGGGCGCGAGACGGCCAGTGCGGACCGTTGCCAGAACGTTCACAAGCTGGCGAAGGAGAACCTTTCGTCGCTCGCCAAGTTCGGCGTCACGGCGGACAAGCTGGAGGAATTTCAGGAGCAGGTTGACGCGTATCTCGGTTGCATCGGCAAGCCGCGCGAGGCCATCACGACCACCAGGACGGTGACGCAACAGTTGGCGACGGAGTTCGCCGCCGTGGACAAGCTGCTGGAGAAGACGCTGGACAAGCTGGTGCTCCAGTTCCAGGAGAGCGCACCGGACTTCTTCAACGATTACCAGAACGCGCGCTTCATCGTGGATCAAAACGGCGCGCGGGAAACGGACGAAGCGTCGGCGGACACGGCAAAGCCCGCAGCGTCGGCCCAGCCAGCGCAACCGGCACAGTCTCAACCCACCCAATCAGCGCAGTCAGCCCAGTCACCGCAGCCAGAGACGCCCGCCCAGCCGGAGCAACCCGTGGCGCAACCGGAGCAGCCGTCCGCGCAATCGCAGCCGAAAGCGGCGTGAGCCGATGACGGGGTGGGTGGATGAGAGTCAGAACGGGGTCAGTCCCGCACTTTCGCATATTTCCCGCTCACGACGAACTCGTACAGTTACTTCTTGGAACTGCGTTGGCGGATGTTTTCCACAGTCACGCCGGTGCAGCCGTGCTGGCGCAGGATGGCGGCGTAAAGCCGTTCGGTGCGGACTTCCGGGCTAAAGCTGTTCGTCGAACGGGTTGAAAATGTTCACTCCCAAGCCGGCAAAATCGCCGATGTTTCGGGTGGCGACTGTCCAACCGTGCGCGCGAGCCGTGGCCGCGATGAGCGAGTCCCGCGCAAAAACCGTGCGGCCTTGGGCGAGGGCTTCGGCGGTCATTTCGCCCCAGGCCAGCGCTTCCAACTCGTCAAAGGGCGCGACCGGCAGCGTCAAGACATCTTCCAGGAACTGCCGCAGTTGGGGTGTGGGATTGCTCTGGACGCCCTGCTTGATTTCCCCCAGCACAATCGCCGGCAGGCGGGCATCGGCGGCCGGCACCTTGCGCAAGAACGACATGACTTTGGGCGAGGGGCGCTGTTTGGTGCGCTCACTCAGCACATTGGTATCCAGCAGGTAAATCACAGCTTCACCCGATGCACACGCTCTCTTTTGAACTCGGCAAACTCCACGTCCGCGCCGGCGGACCCGGCGAGCGCGTCCGCCACAGACTTGCCCTTGAGTTTTCTGGGCGTCGTCCGCTTGGGCCGTTCAACGCGGGTCAAGAGCCACTGGTTTTGCCCCTGCTCATCCAACAGCAGAACATCTCCCTTTTGGATCGGGAGCGGCAGCACGACCCGGCGCTTGTCATCAGGCGTCAATTTCATGGTGGGACAGTCCCACACCTCGACACTGCCGGCAAATCCCTTCTTTGGCAACGGAAACGGGGTCAGAAACGGGTCACCCATTAGCGTGAGCTATCCTGCACATTCGCATATTTCCCGCTCACGACGAACGGCTGTGAACTGACGAGTGACAGGTGACGTGTGATGAGACGCCGGCCACCTCACCCTCGGTCCCTCTCCCCGCGCGGAGAGGGAGGAACACGAACTGCGTTTGCGGATGTTTTCCACAGTCACGCCGGTGAAGCCGTGCGGGCGCCTCAGTGCGGGCGGGGCGGTTCATCGTTCAGGGCCAAGGCAGATGCTTCCGCGCGTTGGCGTTCCTCCTCGGCCACGAGTTGTCGCAGCTCCTCAGCATTGCGGATGACGGGACCGGAATGGGGGTGTTCGGCCGACCATTTCCGCAGGTTTTCGAACATGCGGTGAATATCGTAACCTGCCTCGCGCGCCAGATCGTCCTTGATGCGCCAGACTTCCTCAAGAATCGGATTCGCTTTCATCAGCAGAGTCTCCCATCAATTCCAGCGGGGTGCAAACCCTGGGCATCCGCAACCCGGCACGAAGCACTTCCGCCTCGATCCGCCGCAGGATTTGCGCGTTGGCCAGGTGGCGGCAATTCCAAGTCAGCAAGTAGTCGGCCTCCGCGATGACGGCGGCGGCCAGGTGAATCGCGTCGGAACGGGCGCGGGCCGGCAGCGCGCCCGAAGCCAGAAAACGAATCGTCAATTGTTCGGCCTCCAACGCGGACGGGATCAAGGTCAATCCGGCCAGCACGACGAGCCGGCGTCGGGCCTGCTCCGCATCGCCACGGGCGGCTTCGGCCAGCGTTTCGGCGGAGGTGACGCAGTGAAATCCGATCCGGCGGCGCTGCCACCAATCGCGCGTGGCTTGTTGCAATCCCGCAGTCACCACGTCCCGGCTGGGATCAGCGACGAGGTAGCTGACAATCGTCGTCTCGATAAAACGGTTTCCATGTCGGTGCCAGGGCCGACTTTAGTTGCCCGATTCCTCTGGTCAATGGCTCAGAAATGGGCTGATCGGGCCGTTCAGAGATCCACTGACACCGTCGGGGAAATTGCTGGTTGAAGATGGAGAGTTGATGGACGGAAGGGGACACCTCACCCCCCTTCAATTTCCGATTTCAGATTGCCGATTTGCGATTTGAAGCCGGCCAGAGCGGGCACCTCGCCCGTCCGGCGGTGAGAAAACGAACACCTCACCCATGATTGCTGGCATCAAGTCCCAACTTTCGCACGGAAAATTCTTCTGGCGAGCTAAGGGGCTGGGGTGAAATGAGTTGATCGATCGGGCTGGACTTGCGGGAAAAAGTTTTCCATCCTCCGGCCATGTCGAAACCGTCCCGAACCACTTCCGCCACCGTCTCCGGCGCGCTGGCGGCCATCCAAGTTCAACTGCTCCCGACGGCCAAGGCCCGCGCCCGCCGTCTGCTGGCCAAACATCATTATCTGGGCGATGTCCGCGCGGTGGGCGAACAACTCTTTTACGCGCTCACCGCAGCCGACGGCGACTGGCTCGGGGTGCTCGTCTTCTGCGCCGCCTCGCGCCGCTTGCGCGCCCGCGACCAATGGATCGGCTGGAGCGAGGAGCAACGCCGCCGCCGTCTCCCGCTGGTCGTCAACAACTGCCGCTTCCTGCTCCTGCCGCACAAGACCTTGCCCAATCTCGGCTCGCGCGCCCTGCGGCTGACGCTCGACCGCCTGTCCGCCGACTGGCAGGCGCGTTACGGCCATCCCGTCGTGCTGGTCGAAACGTTCGTCGATCCCGAGCAGTTCTCCGGCACCGTCTACACCGCCAACGGCTGGCAGGAGCTGGGCACCACCGACGGCTTTGGCCGCGTGCGCCGTGACTTCTACGTGCAGCATAAGAAACCCAAGCGCCTCTTCGCCCGGGAACTGTGCCGCAACGCCCGGCGCAGCCTGGCCGCCGACCAACTCCGGCCCGCGCTGGCTGCGGTCGAAGCCCGCACCCGGCCGCGCAGCCCGCAAAGCCCCGCGCAGATCCGCTCCCTGGTCGAACACCTCAAGACCCTGCCCGACTATCGCGCGCGCATCGGCATCTATCCGCTGTGGAGCCTGGTCGCCATGGGCGTGCTGGCCCATCTGTGCGGCGCGCCGCGCGGCCCCAAGGAGTGGTCTCTCTTCGCCAAGGGTCTGAGCCGGGCGCAGCGCAGCGCCCTGGGCGTGCGCCGGCAGGCCGACGGTTATCCGGCGCCCGGACCGTCCACCTTCTGGCGGCTCCTGGCGCGCATCGACGGCGACGCTTTGGAAAAGATTTTCCTGCAGGTGCAGGAACAACTGCGCGGCCCCGCCCCGCCCGACGAACTCATCGTGCTGGACGGCAAAGAGCCCCGGCACGGCGGCGGCCACGCCGTGCTCACCGCCGTCACCGTGCCCGGCCAGCATTACCTGGGCAGCGCGCTGGTGGACCAGAAGACCAACGAGATCCCCGTCGCGCGCGAACTCTTCAAGAAGCTCGACCTGGACGGGCGCAAAGTCAGCCTCGACGCCCTCCACACCCAGGACCAGACCGCGCGCGAACTGGTGCTCGCACACGGCGCTGACTTTCTCCTGACCGTCAAAGACAACCAGCCCACGCTGCGGGCGAACATTGAAAAACTCGTTCCCGCCCCGCCGGCGGATTTTTCCCCCTCGAGTGGCCACGGCCACGCTGGCGGGCAAACGCGAGTTTAACAAAGGCCAGCCCGAAGTGCGGGTGCTGCGCTCCTGTGCCAGCAGCGCCGAGTCGATGGACTTCCCCGGCGTCCAACAAGTCGCCTTGCTGCGCCGCCACCTGCGCCAGCATTCGCCGGAAACCGTCGCGCTGGTGACGAGCCTGCCGCCCGAAGAATTGAACGCCGCGCAGTGGCTGGAGTTCAACCGTGCGGCCTGGGGCATCGCAAGCGGCCTGCACCAGCGCCTGGACGTCTCGCACCGCGACGACCAGTGCCGCGTGCGCCTGCCGCGCTCGATGCGAGTCATCGGGATGTTCCGCCGCTTGAGCAACAGCCTGTTCATGCACTGGCGCAGCCGGCAAAAGAAACCCCGGCACCAAACCACCACCGACTTCTTCACCGCCATGAACGCCGAACATCATCGCTATGCCCTTCGCTGCCTAAAGGCCCGCCAGCCAAGCTTCTGCTCCGCTTCGTGAACTGGCCATCCGCAGTAGGACGGTGAAGAATTGATGGCTGGAGGGTTCCGAGAACGATCCCGTATCGTTTGGGGACACTCTCGTCTGGTTTCAGGACACGCCGGGGCGGATTGGGTAAGGTACGTTGAGGATGGAGAAGTCGCCCGGTTCGATTGAACCGTTGCTCCGAAGCTGGCGAAACGCCGACAGTGGCGCGCGGCCTTCAGGCCGCTTCAACGGACGCAAGTCTGCGGGTGAGAGCTGGCACTTTTACTGTCGCACGCCGAGGCGGCCTGAAGGCCGCGCGCCTTGCGCCTCGGCTCAGGCCCGCTCGCGGGCTACTTCGGAATTCGGGTTGAAGGGCGCAACGCATCGGTTGATGAAACGACGCCCTTGGTTGAACATGGTCCGGGTTGAGCGGCGGGGATCACCCGTGTCCGGAACTTTCTCTGGCGCTGGGCACATGGCGCTGCCTTGCCTGTTCAGAGAACGGCGCGAGTCGTCCCAGAGCTCGCGGCTCACGCGCCGGGCAGCGATTTCATCACCCGCGCCATTTCCAGCGCCGTTCGCGCGGCTTCCGCGCCGCGATTGTGCGTGCGGCCCAGGCACCGTTCCTTCGCCTGTTGCTCGTTTTCCAGCAGCAGGACTTCGTGGATGATCGGCACGCCGCCATGAAGCTGAAGCGTCGAGAGCGCCTGTGTCACGGCCTCGCCGACGTGCTGCGCGTGCGTCGTCGCACCGCGCAGAATCACGCCCAGGCACACGATCGCCGACAGCGGCGGCGACGCCTCGCGCACCAACCGCGCCGCGACGACCGGAATCTCAAACGCCCCTGGCACGCGCACAACTTGCACGTCCCGCGCGCCCGCGCGCCGCAATTCCGCCTGCGCCGCCCGCAGCATGGCGTCCACGTAGCGCGCGTTGTATTTCGACGCGATGATCGCAAAAGTCCCGCCGTCGGCCTTGAGAGTTCTGGTTGGGATTTGTTTCAACATGTTGGCTCGGCTCCGGGTTCAATTGCCGGCTCCATCAAATCAGGTGCCCCAGCTTTTCCCGCTTGGTCTTGAGGTATTTCTGGTTGTGCCGGTTGGGGGCCACGCGGATGGGCACCTGCTCGACGATTTCCAGGCCGTAGCCATCCAGCCCCACGAGCTTTTTGGGATTGTTCGTCAGCAGCCGGATGGTTTTCAACCCGAGGTCCACCAGGATTTGCGCGCCCAGCCCGTATTCCCGCAAATCCATTTTGAAGCCGAGCTTCAAGTTCGCCTCCACCGTGTCGTAGCCGCGCTCCTGTAATTTGTAGGCCTTGATCTTCGGCGCCAGCCCGATGCCGCGCCCTTCCTGCCGCATGTAAACGATGACGCCCCGACCTTCCGCCGCCACCTGCCGCATCGCCTGCTGCAGTTGATGCCCGCAATCGCAGCGGCGCGAGCCGAACACGTCGCCCGTCAGGCACTCGCTATGCACGCGCACCAGCACGCCCTGCTTGTTCGCCACGTCGCCCTTCACCAGCGCCAGATGATGCTGGCCGTCGGTGTTGGACCGGTACAGATACAAGTCGAAGTCACCGTAATCGGTTGGCAGCTTCACCACTTCGACGCGCTCGACCAACTTCTCCCGCGTGCGACGAAACTTGATCAAGTCTTCGATGGAACAAATTTTCAGCCGGTGTTTGCGCGCGAACTTGAGCAAGTCGGGCAGCCGCGCCATCGTGCCGTCGTCGTTCAACACCTCGCAGATGACACCCATGGGCCGGCACCCGGCGAGCTTCGCCAGGTCCACCGCCGCCTCCGTGTGGCCCGCGCGCTGCAACACCCCGCCCGCCCGCGCCCGCAGCGGGAAGATGTGCCCCGGCTGCACGAGGCATTCCGGGAGCGCCGTCGGGTCCGCCATCACTTGAATCGTCCGCGCACGATCCGCCGCGCTGATGCCGGTGGTGACGCCCCGGGCGGCGTCCACGCTCACCTGGAAATCCGTTTTGAACGTCTCACGGTTCTGCGTGACCATCTGCTCGATGCCCAACTGCTTGAGCCGCTCGGAAGTCGTCGGCACACAGATCAACCCACGCCCATGCTTGGCCATGAAGTTGATGGCCGCCGGCGTTGTGTGTTCGGCGGCGAGGATCAAGTCGCCTTCGTTCTCGCGGTCGGCGTCGTCCACCACGATCACCATTTTGCCTTTCCGCAAATCGGCAATCACGGCGGCGATGGAATCAAACGGGTCTTTCATGCGCGGCGGCGAGCTTAGACGGGCGACCGGCGGGTGCCAGCAACAAACTTCATGGCTGAAACGATCCCGCCAGCCACGCGGCCGGAATGGCGCGGCCATGTTTTCCCCTTGGCTTGCCCGCCCGGTTGACGGTTTACTCTCGCCACCTGATGAAACTAAAAGCCTACGCCCGCGCGGGTGTTGATATTGACCTCGGCAACCGCGTCAAAGCCACCCTGCCACAGTTGCTCGCGTCCACGCACCGCCGCGAGGTGCTCGGCAAGGTCGGCGGCTTCGGCGGCCTGTTCGCGCTTGATGTGAAGAAGTTCCGCCAGCCCGTGCTCGTCTCCAGCGTGGACGGCGTCGGCACCAAGTTGAAGATCGCCTTCGCGATGGACCGGCACGACACCATCGGCCAGGACCTGGTCAATCATTGCGTCAACGACATCGCTGTGCTCGGCGCCGAACCGCTGTTCTTTCTCGACTACCTGGGCACCGGCAAACTGGAGCCACGGGTGTTCACTGAAATTCTCCAGGGCTTCGCCAAGGCATGCGCCGAAAATCGGTGTGCCCTCATCGGCGGCGAAACCGCACAGATGCCGGGCTTCTATCAACCAGGCGAGTACGACGTGAGCGGCACCGTCGTCGGGGTGGTGGAGAAGTCGCGGATGCTGGATGGCAAAACCATCCGCCCCGGCGACGCCGTGATTGGCCTGGCAGCGAGCGGTCTGCACACCAATGGCTATTCGCTGGCGCGGAAGATTTTCTTCGACCAGATGAAACTCAAGCCCACGAGCCGCGTCGCCGAACTCGGCAACACCATCGGCGATGAATTGCTCAAGGTGCATGTCAGCTACGGCCCGCTGGTGCAGGCGCTGTTGAAAAAGTTCAACCCCGGCAACCACCGCGTCGTCAAAGGCCTGGCTCACATCACCGGCGGCGGCTTCGTGGACAACCTCCCGCGCGTGCTGCCGAAGAACTGCGACGCGGTGATCCGCAAAGGCTCGTGGGACATGTTGCCGATCTTCCAGATGCTGCGCGCCCGTGGCGGTGTGCCGGAGGCCGAGTTGTACCAGGTTTTCAACATGGGCATTGGCATGACGATCGTGATCGCGCCGGAGAAGGTGGACGCGGTGTTGAAATTCATCCACGCGCGAAAGCAGCGCGCGTGGCTGATTGGCGAAGTGACAAAAGGTCACGGCACCGCGCGAGTCATTTGATTCACTGATGCGGCGCTGGGGCCTCGCCAGCAAAGTCGTGCGGGCATCTCGTCCACACAAGGCACGCCGGGCGTGATGCCCGCCGAACGAGCACCGGCGTGGGTGCTTCCCCCCTTCCTGTTTCCGATCAAGCTCTAAAGTATTTCCCGCCAAATACCAATAAACCCACTGGACACCGCGCTCGGGACGGGCCTGTGGTTGGCAGCGGCGCTTTCGATTCTTCCGCCATCCGACCGGCAGCTTGCCTGTTGCTCGACGGGGTCCCGCGAGAAACATGCTGCACATTCAATCAGAGGAATCGTTGACGGACGGCCAGCCGAACTTTTGTGTCCACGATCTAATCCGCATCCAGGCACGCCGCCGCCCCGATGCCCCGGCCATCGCCGGGCCGGGCCGCGCGCCGCTGGCCTATGGCCGCCTGTGCGTGCAAGTAGACGACGTGGTGCGCAAACTCAACGCGATGGGTGTGGGCCGCAACGAGCGCGTCGCCCTCGCGCTGCCGAATGGACCGGAGCTGGCCGTGGCCATGCTCGGAGTGGCGGCGGCGGCCACCAGCGCGCCGCTGGACCCGGCTTCGCGCGCCGAAGAGTTTGAAGCTCACCTGACTGCAATCCGAGCGAGGGCTCTGATCGTTCAAGCCGGTTTTGATTCACCCGCCCGCGCCATCGCTCACGCGCGCGGAATCACCATCGTGGAACTATCGCCTATGCTGGGCGCGGAGGCGGGCCTCTTTGCACTGCGCGGCAACGACAGCGCCCGGCCGGCACGCCATGGCTTCGCGGAGCCGGGCGACGCGGCGGTGATACTACCGACATCCAACCCGGTCGCCCGATCGGGCCTGGTGCCGTTGACGCACATGAATCTATGCGCCTCGGCGTTCAACATCGGCGCCACGTTGCGGCTGCTGGAACGGGATCGGTGTCTGAATCTGATGCCACTGTTCGAGGTTCACGGCCTGGTCAGCGCGCTGGTTTCCTCGCTGGTCGCCGGAGCCGGGGTGTTCTGTGCACCGGAGTTCAGCGTGGTCCAGTTTTACGACTGGTTGCAGGAGTTCCGGCCGACGTGGTTCACCGCCGCGCCCGCGACGCACCAGATCATCCTCGCGGGCGCCCATACTCGTCGCGACATCCTTGCCCATTGCCCGCTGCGGTTCGTGCGCTCATTGGGCAGGGTATTGCCGGCGGAACTGGCGGGAGATTTGGAAAGAGTTTTCAAAGCGCCGGTGATCGAAGGTTACGGCCTGACCGAGGCGGCGGATCAAATCACCTCCAACCTCCTGCCGCCGGGCGTTCGCAAGCCCGGCTCCTCGGGAAAAGCAGCGGGGCCGGAGGTCGCCATCATGGATCGCGCCGGCCATGTGCTCGCGCGCGGACGAACCGGTGAGATCGTCATACGCGGCCCCAACGTCGCGCTTGGTCCCGAAGGAGCCGCGGCCACCACCGCTGGCGCAGCGGCCAGCGGCTGGTTACGCACGGGCGACTTGGGGTATCTCGACCAGGACGGCTTCCTGTTCATTACCCAACATCAAGCGGACCAATCGCACCCGCATCGCGAGAATCCAGCCTCGCCGGCTGGGAAACCGGCGGCGGCGGCACCGCACTGGGCGGATGGCACCGGATTGCATATCGCGGACGAACCGCCAATCAACCGGCTGGAAACACGGAACCCCAGCGGCTCGGATGATGACCAAAGTTGATTCCGGCGCGCTCGACGAACTCCAGGCGCGGTCGAACCTGACGCGCAACCAGCTTCTGATCTGGGTGGGGCAGAAACTTCATCCGGAGCTGCCGATCTACAACACGCCGCGGGCGATCTGGTACGCCACCGCGATTGATCCGGCCCACTTCCAGCGCGCCTTCACGCAGTTGGTGGCCGCATGCGACGCCTTCCGAATCGTGTTCGACGAAGTGGAAGGCGTGCCGCAGCAACGCGTGCTGTCCGAGATGCCCGCGCCGGTCGAGTATCTGGACTTCTCCGGGCGACGCGATCCAGACGCGGCCTATCGCGCCTGGGCGGTGGAAAGATGCCAGGTGCCGTTTGATCTAGGCCGGTGCCTGTTCGACTGCGTCCTTATCAAACTACAGGAGCGACGATTCGTCTGGTACTTCAAGCAGCACCATCTGGTCACCGATGGGACGTCGTTCGAAGCGACCCATCGGTGGCTGGACGTGTTTTATCTGCAATCCCTGGAGGGCAAACCGCCGGTGAAGCTGGCGCTGCCCTCCTTCATGGACTACGTCGCCGCGGAGCGCGCCTATCGCGAGTCACCGCAGTTCCCACAGGACCAGGCGTATTGGGACTCCAAGCTCGCGGATGAGCTTGAGCCATTCATGTTTTACGGCCGGCCGACGGGAGGAACCACCGGCGTGGTGCGAGTCTCGCGGACATTGGGCGCGGAACGCACCGCGCGGATGAAGGCTCTCGCCGCGCAACCGCCCTTCGCGGCCAAGACCGGGCACGCGGGCCTCTGCAACATTTTCGCCACGTTGTTGGTTGCCTACCTGCACCGGCTGAGCGGTTACCGGCTGATCGGCATCGCGATGCCATATCACAACCGCCGTGCCGCCGAGTTCAAGGAAACCATCGGCCTGCTCATGGAGATGCTGCCACTGCGCCTTGCCATCGGCGAAACGGAATCCTTCGCGTCACTGGTGGAAAAGGTCTCCGCCGAGGTGAAGGCCGCGATTGCCCATGGTCGTTACGCGCCTGGCAATTCGCTCCACCGGCACAGCTATGATGTCGTCTTCAACTACCAGCCCATCTGCCTGCCGGATTTTCTGGGCACGCCGGTGACGACCGAATTGTACCACCCCGGCCACGGCTTCATCAGTTTTGCCGTGCAACTGCACGACCTGGGGCGGACGGGCAGCCTCACGGTGGACTTCGACTTTCATGAACGCGCGTTCGACGCCGCGCAGCGCGAACGCGCCATCTCACATTTCTTCTCCCTGTTGGAAGCGCTCCTCGATGACCCGTCGCAATCCCTTCACCACGCGCCACTGCTCGCGCCGGAAGAAGCGCGGGCGCTGGCCGCCTTCCATCAAACCGCCATCACCGCCTTCCCCGACGATGCGACCATCCACCAGCTTTTTGAAAAACAAGCCCGGGCGACCCCGGAGCAGACCGCCGTGGTGCAGGAGAACCAGTCGCTCACCTATGGCGAATTGAACGCGCACGCCAACGCCCTGGCCCACCGGCTGCGCGGCCTGGGCGTCGGGCCGGAAACGCTCGTCGGCGTGTTCGCCGAGCGCTCGCCCGAAATGATCGTGGCCGTGCTCGGCGTCCTCAAAGCAGGCGGCGCCTACGTGCCGCTCGACCCTGCGTATCCGCGCGAGCGCCTGGCCTTCATGCTGGCTGATGCCAACATCCCCGTGCTGCTGGCGCAGGAGCGCTACCGCGACCAACTCCCGCCCACCTCGGCGCGCATCGTGTGGCTGGACACGGCGGACACTGGCGACCCGCCGGCGACCCGCGAGAACCCGCCGGCCAAGGCCACGCCCGAAAACCTCGCCTACGTCATCTACACTTCCGGCTCCACCGGCACGCCCAAGGGAGTGGCGGTGCCGCATCACGCGCTCGTCAACTTCACGACGGCGGCGGCGGCCAGCTATGAAATTCATTCCAATGACCGGGTGCTTCAGTTCGCCTCCCTGAGTTTTGATGCCGCGGCCGAGGAAATCTTTCCGTGTCTCACGCGCGGGGGCACGCTGGTGTTGCGCAATGACGTGATGCTCGCCTCCCTGCCGCTCTTCCTGGAGCGATGCGCCGCATGGGGCGTCACGGTGCTCGACCTCCCGACCGCCTTCTGGCATGAGCTGACTGCGCGGCTCGCAGAGGACCAATTGCGCCTGCCCGCCTCGTTGCGCCTGGTGATCATTGGCGGCGAAGCGGCGCTACCCGAACGAGTCGCCCAATGGCGGCAACACGTCCGCCCCACCGTGCGGCTCCTCAACACCTACGGCCCCACCGAAGCCACCGTGGTGACGACTGTCGCCGACCTCACTGCGCCCGCCGGCGTGGCCACCGGCCCCGCCGACGCCCCCATCGGCCGGCCCATCGCCAACACGCAAGTCTGCGTGCTCGATGCGCACCGGCAGCAGGTGCCCCTCGGCGTCATCGGCGAATTGCACATCGGCGGCGCCGGGCTGGCGCGCGGTTACTTGAACCGGCCGGAGCTGACCGCTGAAAATTTCATCGCCCATCCCTTCACGCGGAACCCCGCCGCCCGCCTTTACAAGACCGGCGACCTCGCCCGCTGGCGTCCCGATGGCCAGCTCGAATACTGCGGACGCATGGATCGGCAGGTGAAGGTGCGCGGCTTTCGCGTCGAACTCGGCGAGGTGGAAGCCGCCTTGAGCCGCCATGCCGCCGTGCGCGAGGTGGCCGCTGCGGCCCGCGAGGACACGCCCGGCGACAAGCGCGTGGTCGCCTATCTCGTCCTCCATCGCTCCCCTGCCCCGCCGCTCAACGAGCTGCGCGATTTCCTCAAGCAATGCCTGCCCGATCACGCCATTCCGTCCGCCTTCGTCTTCCTGGACGCGCTGCCGCGCACGCCCGCCGGCAAACTCGATGCCCGCGCCCTGCCCGCGCCGGGCCTGGCTGGCCAAGCAGAGGAAACGTTTGTGTCCCCGCGCGGCGCGCTGGAATGCCAGCTCGCGGCCATCTGGGAAAAAGTTTTGGGCCGCACCGGCCTCGGAGCGCGCGACAATTTCTTTGAACTGGGCGGCCACTCGCTGCTGGCGGTGCGCGTCTTCGCGGAACTGGATCGCGCGTTCGGCCGACGCCTTTCCCTGGCCACGCTGTTCCAGGCGCCGACGATTGCGCAACTGGCCGCGCTGTTGGAAACCAACGTCGAGACCGCCGCCAAATCCTGCCTCGTCGCCATTCAGCCGCGCGGTACGCGCCCGCCCTTCTTCTGCGTCCACGGCGTCGGCGGCAACGTGCTCAACTTCCACGATCTCGCCCGGCATCTGGCTCCGGACCAGCCCGTCTATGGTTTGCAATCCGTCGGGCTGGACGGCCGCGAGGTGCCGCTCACCAGCTTCGAGGCGATGGCCGCGCGCTATCTCCGCGAGTTGCGCGCGCACCAACCGCAGGGGCCGTATTATCTGGGCGGCATGTCTTTCGGCGGATTGATTGCCTACGAGATGGCCTGCCAGTTGGCCGCGCAGGGCCAGCCGGTCGGTCTGCTCGCGTTGTTCGACACCAGCAGTCGCGGGTGCCTGGAGATGGAGCCCGCCGCTGAACAGCGCCGCGTCCGGTTCGAGAGTTACTGGGATCGCTTTCAGTTCAATGCCCGGCAACTGCTGCTCGGTCCGCGCCGGGGAGAATACTTGCGAAGAAAATTCCAGACCTTGAAACGCCAGTTCACCAGCCGCGTCTGGCGGATGAATTACCGCCGGCAAATGCGCGGCGGCGGGGCGGTGCCGCCAGTCTTGCACAGCGTGAAGGAACTCAATTTCCTGGCCGCGCAGAATTATCGCCCCGCCGCCTATGCCGGTCGCGTAGCGCTCTTTCGCGCCGCGCAGAGCGCCGTGGGCAGCCGTCACCGCGAGCCAACGCTCGGCTGGCATCGGCTGGCGGGCGGCGGGGTGGCCGTCTTCGAGATGCCCGGCGATCACACCACGATGATTCTCGATCCCCACGCCGCCTTCGTGGCCGAGCAATTGCGCGCCTGCCTGGACCCGGCCTCGCGCGCCCGCCCCGACGCGGCCCTGTTCACACTGGTTCCGTCCGCCGACGGCGATGCGCGTCGTCAGGAAGCCGTGGGTCAATGACGACGGGTGGCGGATGAGCGCACTAATCCCGAATTCCGAAGTAGCCCGCGAGCGGGCCTGATCCGAGGCGCGCGGCGCACGGCCTTCAGGCCGCCTCGGCGTGCGACAGAAAAAGTGCCAGCGCTCACCCGCAGACTTGCGTCCGTTGAAGCGGCCTGAAGGCCGAGCGCCACGGTCGGCGTTTCGCCAGCTTCGGAGCTTCGGGCTCAATCGAGAAGCTTTGCTGTGTTCCGTTCGGACTGGCTTTGCGTTCTTTGCGGTTATTCAACGGCGGTTCATCCGTGAATTCCGTAGTTTCTTTCCCAGTGGCGGTGCTGGAACGCGGGCGGCCCTGCCTCACGACTTGATGTCGCGCAGGTGAAACGCCGTGCAGCCGACCACGAGGAACGTCACGTTGAAACCCACCAGCACGCTCAACGATTCCCCCACGCGCCACCACGGCACGGGTTGCGCGAACATGAGCTGCCAGAGGTTCAGGTGATAGGTGAAGAACCAGTGCTGGAACTCTTTGAACCAGGGGATGTGTTGCAGGATGATGTTCACGAACATCAGCGACAGCGCCAGGATCGTCGCCGCCGCCGGCTTCATGTTGAAACACGAGAACATGAACGCCAGCCCCATGATGGACACCGCCTCCGAGATGAGCATGACGTGCGCGATCACGTAGCGCCCCAGCCCCTCGCCGCCGCTGAACACGCCGAAGATGCCCTGCTCCGGCATGAACACGAACAGCCCGCCCCACGGAAAACACAGCCGCGCGAACAGCAGCCCGAACACCGCCAGCGACAACACCAGCACGACCGAAAAGATCGCGCCCGCCAGCCACTTCAACAGCAGCAGCCGCACGCGCGAGATGGGCCGCGCCAGGATCATCCGCAGCGTGCCGTCCTCCGCCTCCTTCGCCACGAGGTCGCCGCCCACCAGCGAGACGTAGAGCGGCAGGAGGAACACCGCCAGCGGGATCAGCATGATGGTCGCGATGGTCAGCACCGACAGATACGGCTCCAGCGCGTAACCGTTGCCCTCCAGCAGCCGCGCCATCGGCTGTGACGCGCGGGTGAATTTGAAAATCAGGCTCACGACGTTCTGCGTGAGCAGGAACATCCCGAAGCCGATGTAAGTCCGCTTCTTGCCAAACAGCTTCCACAGCTCGTTGCGCAGTTGGTGGTAAAACATTTTCAGTGCGCCGTCCCGCGCCTTACCCGCCGCCCTTCATCAGGTTCAGATAAAACTGTTCCAGCGTCTCCTCCTCGGGCGCGATTTCATGCACGGGCAGGCCCAGGCCCGTCAAGTGACGCACCACGTCCGCCGTGCCCGCGCCGGCGGCCAGCGCGATCAGCCGCCCGTCCCGCTCGTCCGCGATCAGATTCGCCGCGCGCAATTCCTTCGCCGCCTGCGCGAAATCCCCCGTGCGCAGGCGCACCCACTGCCGCCCGGCCCTGACCTCGGCCAGCGCGCCGTCGAAAACCTTCCGCCCCTGGTTCAACACCACGATGCGCGTGCAGAGCTGCTCCACCTCGTTCAGCAAGTGCGACGACAACAGGATCGTCAGCCCCAGCTCGCGGTGCAGCCGCAGGATCGTGTGGCGCATCTCGTGGATGCCCTCGGGGTCCAGTCCGTCGCTCGGCTCGTCGAGGATGAGCAACCGCGGCTCCGGCAAGAGCGCCTGCGCCAGCGCCAGCCGCGCGCGCATCCCGTGCGAGTAAGTCTTCACCTTCGACCGCTCGCGGCCGGTCAACCCCACCCAGTCAATCACCTCGCGCAGACGCGCGGGCGGCGTGACGGCGGAGTAATGGCTCAACACCTCCAGATTCCGCCAGCCGCTCAGGTAATCGTAGAACACCGGCGACTCGAAGATCGCGCCGACATGCTTCAACGCCCGCCGCCGCTGCGTCATCACCTCCCAGCCGAACAGCCGCACCTCCCCGCCCGTGGGCCACACCTGGCCGAGCATCATGCCGATGGCGGTGCTTTTGCCCGCGCCGTTGTGGCCGAGCAGACCGCAAATCTCCCCGGCGGGCACGCGCAAGGTCAGATCCTCGACGGCCACCCGCGCCCCAAACATTTTCCGCACGTTGCGCAATTCAATCACGAGACGCCGTGAGCGTCGCAAAACCCGCGCCGCGAACAAAGATTTTTCCCCTGTCGCTGCCAGCAGGCATAAATGAATTCTGCGGTAGGGTCGGCGCGCCGCGCCGACCGCGCCGCGTCCAGCGGCGCAACATGTCGCATCAGAGCGGTCATCCGTACGAGTTCGTTCCGCCCGCTGAACGCGGGCGGGGACATCGCGGCGCGATGTCCCTACCTCGCACAACCATTCTCGTGCGTTTTGATGCCTTCTTTCCCGCCACCCTCGCCCGGACAATAGGCTATTCACCGCGCGCCCACCTTGTTAGCGTCGCCGCCGATGGACCAAAAGATTTTGTTCGACGGCCTGGCCAGCTACCTGTGCGTGGTGGTCATCATCACCCTGCACGAGTTCGGCCACGCCTGGATGGCGTGGAAATGTGGCGACGACACCGCGCACTCGGAAGGCCGCGTCACCCTCAACCCCATCGCGCACATGGACATGATTGGCACCGTCATCCTGCCGTTGATCGTCGTGTTTCTTTCGGCGTCGGGGTCGGGGCTGGGACGGTTCATCATCGGCTGGGGCAAGCCGGTGCCGGTGAACCTCAGCCGGCTGCGCCACCCGCGCCGCGACGACATCCTGGTGTCCATGGCCGGCCCCGCGATGAACGTGGTGCTCGCGGTGGCGGTGATGATCATCGGGCGCATGGCCGAGCTGGCCAACTGGGGCGTGGTGCAGGACGCGGCGGTGCAACTGGCGTTCATCAGCATGTTCCTCTGCTTCTTCAACCTGCTGCCCGTGCCGCCGCTGGACGGCTCGCACGTCGTGAAGAATCTGATTCGCATGAGCCACGAGACCTACGCGCGCATCAGCCAGTATGGCTTCTTCATCGTCATCGTGCTGGTGCAGATACCGGCGGTGCAAACCCTCCTGGGCGTGTGCACCATTGGCTCGATGACCTTCATGGCCTGGGCGCTGCGATTTGGAACGGGGTTGCAGTAGAAGCGGGGAAGTTGAATGTTCAAGCAATGCTCCAAGACGGGAGCCGCTTCCCATTCGTGTCAATTCGTGTCTCCCCAATCCGCGTCCATCTGCGTGATGCGCGGGTGAAGTTCCCGGCGGAGTTCAGGGCGCGGCGGCGGGTGTCTCGCTTTTGACGACTCGCTTCAACTTGAGCCGCGCCACGCGCCGGTCGTCCATCTCCTCCACGCGCAGCTCGCACGCGCCGAGGGTCAGCACGTCGCCCTCCTTCGGGAAGCCGCCCAGCCGGTGCGTCACCCAGCCGCTGGTGGTGGTGATGCCTTCCTCGGCCAGCGGTTCGCCGGCCAGTTCCGCCAGTTCATGCACCGGCAGCGCGCCGAGCAGTTCCCACGTCTGGTCGTCCAGCCGCACGGCCAGCGGCTTCTCCTGGTCGAACTCGTCCTGTATCTGCCCGACGAGTTCTTCGAGAATGTTTTCCAGCGTCACCATCCCCACGGTGCCGCCGAATTCGTCCACGACGATGGCGAAGTGGAGTTTTCGTTCGAGGAAGAACTGGAGCAGCTTCTCCAGCCGCGCCGTCTGCGGCACGTAGATGATCTTGCGCGCGACGGGGATGAAATCGGCCCCGCTGTGGGCCTTGAAGCGAAGGGCGATCATGTCCTTCAGGTGAACCACGCCGAGAGTCTTGTCGAGGTCGCCGCCGTCGCACAGGGGGAAGCGGGAGAAGCGCGTCTTCTCCGCCACGTCGAGGCATTCGGCGAAGCTGGCAACGGTATTGAGCGCGGTGATCTCCTGGCGCGGGCGCATCACGTCGCGCGCGGTGCGGTGCCGCAGGTCGAGGGCGTTGAGGACGATGTCGCGGCCCAGGGTGGTGCCGCCGGTGGGCTTGGCCCGCGTGGCAAAGAGCAGGCGCAGTTCCTCCTCCGAATGAATGGCCTCGCCTTCGCCCGCCGGTTCGATGCCGAGCCGGCGCAACATCCACAGGGACGATTGGTTCAGCACCCAGATGAACGGAGAGGTGAGTTTGCAAAAGATGACCAGCGGCACCACCACCCACAGCGAGGTGGGCAGGGGCTTTTGGATCGCCAGCCACTTGGGCGCCTGTTCGCCCGCCGTGATGTGCAGGAACGTCAGCGCGGTGAACCCGATGATGACCGCGATGGTGTGCCGCGCGGTCTCGGACTGGATGTGGAGCAGGTCAAGCAACGGCTGCAAGAGCACTGAGAACACGGGTTCGCCGACCCAGCCCAGCGCGAGGCTGGCGAGGGTGATGCCGAGTTGCGCGGCGCTCAGGTAGCGGTCGAGGCTGCCGATGACCTGCCGCGTTAGCCGGGCGCGACGATGCCCGCGCGCGACGAGGGGGTTGAGCTGGGTGTCGCGGATTTTGACGAGCGCGAATTCGGCGGCGACAAAGAAGCCGTTCAGCAGCACCAGCGCCGCGACGACGAGAATTTTCAGGAGGATGACGGTGAAGTCGGATTCCATGCTACAAACTCAGTTCGCCGAAAATCACCTTGAGCACGTCCTGCAAACTCACGGTGCCCCACTCCGCACGATCCGGCCCCAGCACAATCGCCAGGCGCTGCCCGGTGCGCTGCATCTGGCGCAGCGCGACTTCCAGGCGCGTCTCGTGATCCAGATAGAGCGCCGGCTGCAAATAATCGCCGGCGGCCTTGGTCACGTCCAGGTCCGCGCGGTAGAGCAACGAACGCAAGCTGACCAGTCCCACGATGCGACGCCGCGCGCCCTCCTGCTTCCAGACCGGCAGGCGGCTGACCTGGCGATCCCGGCACAAGGCGAGCAGTTCGCTGACGGGAGTGTGCGCCGACACCGTCACCGCCTGGGCCAGTGGAGTGGCGATCTGGCGCACGGTGAGGTTCTGCAAGTCCAGCACGCGGTTGATCATCGTGCGTTCCTCGCTGGTGAAGCCCTGCGCGGATTCCTGCATCACCAGGCGCAACTCCTCGCGGTTGCCGAAGAGATGGCCGGTGAAGGTTTTGCCGCCGGACCAGCGCAACAGATTTTTCGCGAACCACGCCATGACGGCCACGAGCGGTTTCAACGCGAGATGCACCGCGCCAAACGGCAACGCCATCAGCAGGCACAGCCGGTTCGGATAAAGGCGGAAGAGCATCTTCGGCAGAAACTCGCACAGCGCATAGAACAACGCCCCGCCCACCAGCACCGCCGCCACCACCGCCGCCGGCCAGTGACGCAACCAGTGATGCACTCCCACCAGACCGAGGCTGACGATGGCGACATTGGCCAGCGTGTTGCCGACGAGAATGGTCCAGAGAAAATCCTCCGGATGCTCCAGGTAGGCGTGCAGCGCCTTGGCGCGCGGATTGCCGGCCCGCATCTGCTGGCGCACGCGCAGCCGGCTCAACGCGAACACGCCGGCCTCCATGCCGGACATCAGGAAGGAGATGCCGAGGCAAAGGCTGAAGAGGAGGAGGAGCAATCCTTGCATGGCTACAAATAGGCAGCGGGGAAGGCTTGGAGCTTTTTCAAGAGTTCGCGGATCATTTCCTTCTCGCGAGTTCCACCAACACCTCGCGCACCCGCCGCTCATCCACCGCCTGCGCCGTGAGCCGCAGCCCGTGAAACACCACGGACTGCCCCGCCGCCGGCACCACTTCCATCTGCGCCACCAACAGTCCGCCCATCGTGTCCACGCCCGGCGCGTCGCCCAGTTCGGGGTATTCGCGGCGGAAATCGTCCAGCCACATCGTGCCGTTGACGCGCCAGCGGCCCGCGGCAAGTTTCTCCATCACGAATCCCGCCGGCTCGCCCTCGCCGCGAATTTCGCCAACCACTTCCTCCAGAATATCCTCGATGCTGACGACGCCCGCTGTCCCGCCAAACTCGTCCAGCACGATGGCCAGCCCGCGCTGCTGCCGCTGGAGCGCCTTGAGCAGGTGCAGCAGGTTCATGCTCTCCGGCACAAACGACGGAAACTCAATCGCACCTTCCAAATCCGCCTGCGGGTCGAGCAACAGCGCCCGCGTGTTCAGCACGCCGACGATGGTGTCGGGCGTCTCGTCGTAAATCGGCAGGCGGCGATGCCCAAACTTGCGAGCGGCGGCAAGCATCTCCTCGACGGTCAGGTCGTCGGAGATGGCGTTCATGCGCGAACGCGGCTTCATCACGTCGCGGGCAGTCTTCCGATCGAGACTGATGATTTGCAGAATGATCTCCTTCTCCGACTGCGCGAGCGCGCCCTGCTGATAGGCCAGGTCCAGCAGTTCCTGGTATTCCTCGTCACCCGCCGCGCCGGGCGGGCGGATCGCACGCGGCACGATCACGCGCAGCAACACGTCGTTAAACTGTTGCACCCAGCGATGAAACCAGCCGGTGATCCCCTGGAGCAACAACATCGGCCGCGCCACGCGCAACGCCCACAACTCCGGCGCCCGCACCGCCAGCGCCTTGGGCAGGAGTTCGCAACCCACCAGCACCAGTGCCAGCACCGCGACAAGCGTCGCCGCCAGCGGCCACTGCCCGTTCAACACCGGCCACAACGCCAGCACCACGATGCCGCCATTGGCGAAGGTGTTGCCCAGGCTGATGGTGGCGAGCAGTTCGGCGGGGTGTTCCAACAGGCGCATGACCGACGGGCCGTGACGCTGTTCCGCCACCTGACGCGCGCGCCACTTGCCCAGCGCAAACAACGACGTCTCCGCCAGCGCAAAGAAAAAACTCGCGCCGGCACACATCGCCACGCCGGGCGGAACCAGCCACGCGGTCAGATCCACGGACGGCAGTATGGCAAAGTGGGGCAGAATTGCGAATGATGAATTTCGGCGGATGCGCCGAACGAAGCTGCGCCTCCGGCCTTCGGGATTGGGAATGCGTCATGCGACGTTCGAGGAAGGGGACGGCTCGCGGGGCAGAATGCCTGGTTTCAGTTTGGGGAACTGGATGGGAGCATCCTCACTACCGAAGGGCGGGAACGCTGTCCTGCGTTCCCCACGTTGCCGTGTAACCCGTCGCTCCCCGCGAGCCTGACTGTTTGGTTCCTCCCTGGGAAATTGTCCGAAAGAAAATCACGCCGTCAGTTCAGGGCCACACCGCGCCGGATGTAAGTCGGCACGTCCAAGTCCTGGCCCTGATGAATCGTCGGCTCGCTCTTCTCGAAGCGGCCCTTGGAAATTATCTCCAGCGGCAACTGTCCCTGGCGCAAACGTGAGGCGTTCTTTTTCTGCCGCGCGCCGCCCTGCTGCCGCAACAACTGCTCGGTCGTCTCCGGCGTGGCCGGTGGCGGTGGGGCAACGAACCGCGACGCCGGCCGCGCGGCCATGGCCGGGCTGGCCAGTTGCGAATCATGCTCCGTCACGCCCGCTGAAGTCGCGCCGACGGCATCCGCGCTCCGGCCGCGCCCCGCGCCGGCACGCGGACCATCCGGAGCTTCACGGCGCGAAGTCACCAGCGTCACCAAAAGCCGGTCATTTAGCTCCTCGTCAATGGCCGCGCCCAGGATGAGATGCGCGTGTTCGCAATGGCGGCTGACCTGCTCCATGACGCGCGTCACCTCGCCCATCGCCAGGTCGGGTCCCGCCGCGATGCACACCAGCACCCCCGCCGCGTCGGTGAGCGCCTGACCGCCGTCAATGAGCGGATGGGCCAGCAGTTTTTCCATGACGTCGCGGGCGCGGTTTTCGCCGCGCGTCTCGGCGGTGGCAAGCGAACTCTCCGCGTGCCGGCCGCGCGTGACGGCGCACAGGTCCGCGAAGTCCACGTTGATCAAGCCCGGCCGCGACAGCAGCCGCCAGATGCCGCGCACGCCCTGGGCAATCAATTCGTTGGTGATGCGCAGCGCCTCCACCAGGCCGGTCTTTTCGTCAATCAGCTTGAACACTTTCTGGTTCGGCAGGGAGATCACCCCGTCCGCCGCCGCCTTGAGTTCAGCCAGGCCGTCCAGTGCCTGCTGCGCGCGACGGTTGCCCTCGCAGTCGAACGGCAGCATCACCACCGCCAGCACCAATGCGCCGGATTCCTTGGCCAGCCGCGCGACCACCGGTCCCGCGCCCGTGCCCGTGCCGCCGCCCAAACCAGCGATGACAAACACCACGTCCGCGCCCGCGCACAGCGCGCGGATGTTTTCGGCGTCTTCCTCGGCGGCGGCGCGGCCCTGGTCCGGATCGCCGCCCGCGCCCAGGCCGCGGGTGGATTTCGCGCCGAGCATCAGTTGCGCCGGCACCGGCGAGAGCGCCAGGGCGGGGCCGTCGGTGTTGAGCACGGCGAAGCTGACGCCCGCGACCGACTCGCGGGCGAGATGGTTGACGGCGTTGCAGCCGGCGCCGCCCACACCCAAAACTTTGATGGCGAAAGATTTTTTCAGCGCCGGCGTTTCCGGTGTCGTGACAGTTGGATTGGTCATAAATTTTGACAGCGATGCGGACAGCCTTGTCCGCGCAATGGTGAAATGAAAGTCATCCTGGCCGGCGCGAAACCCAGGCGGATGAAGCTTTCTTGCGTCGAATTAACAGCGCCGCAGAAACCCGCCAAACGTTTCCTTCAACGTCTGCGTCAGAAAACTGTGGCCGGGGCGCTTCTTCTGATGGAACGAGCCGAATTTCACCAACCCGATGGCCGTGGCAAATTCCGGCTGGTCCAGCGCCGACTTGAGGCCGCTGATGGAATTGGCCTGGCCCAGCGTGGTCGGAAGCTGGAAAATTTTCTCCGCCAGTTTCTGGATGCCGGGAATGCGCGCCCCCCCGCCGCACAGCAAAACACCGGCGCGCACGTAATCAATCAGCCCGGCCCGGGCCAGTTCGTCCTCGATGAGTTCGAAGTTTTCTTCCAACCGGAGCGCCATGATGCGGCGCAGATGCTCCAGATTGATCGTCTTGAGCGGCAGGCCAAGTTCATTGTTCGTTGTCACAGTCTGGCCTTTGATGCTGGCGTCCACTGAGGCAGCCCCGTGCTGTATCTTCAACTCCTCGGCGCGACCCAGCGGCACTTTCAAGCCGTAAGCCAGATCGTTGGAAACGTGGTCGCCGCCCACCGCCAGCACACCGGCGTGCTTGATGACGCCGCCGCCATACACGACGTACTCCGTCGCGCCGCCACCAATGTCGATCACCAGCGCACCCATCTCCTTCTGTTCGTTGGTAAGCAGCGCAAGCGAGGAAGCCAGCCCGTTGAAGACGATGGCTTCGACTTCGATTTGCAAACCCTTCACCGTACGAATGGGGTTTTGAAAGCGGTTGAAATTGCCATGCACGACGTGCATGTCCACCTCGACCCGCGCGCCGAGCATCCCCACCGGGTCCACGATGCCGTCCTGGCCGTCCACGAGGAAATGCTGGCGGATGGCGTGCAGGACGAAATTCTCGGCGGGAAGGTTGATGGCCTTGGCGTTTTTGATCACGTCCTCCACGTCTTCGCGCATGATCTCGCGGTCGGAGGACACCACGGGATGCACGCCGCGATTGGTGAAGCCGCGAAGGTGCCCGCCGGTCACGCCAAGAAACACGCTGCGGATTTCCACGTCGGCGCTCTGCTCGGCCTCGACGATGGCGTTGCGGATGTCTTCCGCGGCTGTCGCGGCGTCGGCGATCTCGCCTTTGCGCACGCCGCGTGAGCGCGACTGGCCAAGGCCGACGATGTTGAGCGCGCCGGCGGAGTTGATTTCGCCGACCACGGCGCAGATTTTGGAAGTGCCGATTTCCAGACCAACGATGATGGAGGAGGGATCAAACATGTTTTTTCCTGTAGGCGGAGGGTTTGCTGGCTTTGGGAACGGGCGACGGCGCGGCGCTCGCTTCCAGCCAGCGGGCGGGGACGTTGTTTGCGACCGAAAGATCCAGCGAGGCGAGTTGTCTGCCCGTCCTCTGCCCGTGATCATGCACCAGGCGCCAGCGGCGCAGTTGTCCGTCGAGATCCTGGAGGCCAAAGACTACCTCGCTATTCTGGCCGGTGGCGACGGTCAGGATGTTGGGCGAGGAGAGATCAATCTGCCGGATGTCCGCCAGCCCGATCATCGGTGAACGCTCGAACGCCTGGATCAGTTTAAGGGCCGCGAGCACCTGCGTGGATTCCGACTGCCGCCCCGGTCGCACATCCGCCAGGGTGATGCCGCTGATCACGGGCAGATGTTCGTTCGTCTGCGCGGGCGGCGTGGAGCGTTGATGCGCCTCGATGGGAAACATGAACCAGCCCGCCGCATCCAGCGTGTAAACTCGCCGACCGCCGACCGCGCGCAATTGGGGAAACACCACCTGCGCCACCGGCTCGCGCTCGGTCACGCGCAGGCGCAACGTGTGCGGCAGCACGCGCTCGACCACGACCGATTCAATCGCCGGCACCAGTTCCAGATCGCGCTTCACACGCGCCAAGTCCAGGCGCATGAGGTTCTCCCGCAGCCGCACGCCCGACCAACTGCGGAGTTGCTCCGGCGCGATCACGCCGTCGGTTTGGATGTCGAGCCGCTGGATGGCGAACGTCGGATTTTCATACACGGCCCAGCGCAACAATTCCTCGCCGCCGCGCCACAGCAAATACAGGCCGAGTCCGACACCAAACAACAGCCCGCCCACCAGCGCGCCCTGCCGCAAGCGATCCTGCCGCCGCTGGCTGGAGCGGATTTTGACATCAAGGATGTGCTCGCGCACGAAGCGCCGGTTCCGGGTTTTTCGTTTGAACCACATGAGGGCAACTAAAATTTCACGGTGTTTTTCCGCCGCAACGCCAGGTCCACCATGCGCTGGCAAAGTTCCGCGTAGCCGATGCCCGCGGCGGCCGCCGCCTTGGGCAAAAGACTTGTCTCGGTCATGCCGGGGAGTGTGTTCACCTCAAGCACCACGGGTGAACCGTCGGCGCGCACCATCACATCCACGCGCGCGTAGTCACGCCCACCGATCGCCTGGAACGCGCCGCGGGCCGCCGCCTGGATGCGTTCGGTCGTCGCCGCGTCGAAAGACGCCGGACAAAAGTATTCCGTCGCACCCGGCGTGTACTTGTTCTTGTAGTCGAGCACGCCCTGCTTGGGACGCACCTCCACCACTGGCAAAACTTGATCCGCGAGAATCCCAACCGTCGCCTCGCGACCGTTGATCCGTTCCTCCATCAAAACCTGTGAATCGTAGCGGAACGCCTCGGTGAGCGCGGCGTTCCAATCGGCGACGCGTTCGACGAATTGAAGGCCGACGCTGGATCCCTGCCGCACCGGCTTGAGCACCACCGGCGGTTGCCAGCCCAGCGGCCAGGTCGCGTCCGGCGCCTCCAGCACGTTGAACCGCGCTGTTGGCACACCGGCTTCCAAACACCGTTTCTTGGTGAGCACCTTGTCGAACGCGGTGTGGCTCGCCTCCGGGCCGCAGCCGGTGTAGGGCACGCCCAGTTGTTCCAACCGCCGCTGCACGGTGCCGTCCTCGCCATAAGTGCCGTGCAAGGCGAGAAAGACGACTTCGGTGCCGACCGGCAGCGTCCACGAATCATCGCGCGGATCGAGTTCATAAACCGTGTGACCGAGCGACCGCAACGCCCCGGCCACCGCGCCGCCCGTGCGCAACGATACTTCGCGCTCGGCGGAGAAGCCGCCGAGCATGACGGTGAGGTTCAATTTGCCTGCCACTTCAATCTCCAAGGATTTCCACTTCCGTCTCCAATTCAATCCCCCGTGCCGCCAGGACACGCTGCTGGATGACTTCGATGAGGCTCAACACATCCTGCGCGGTCGCGTGGCCGTCGTTGACAATGAAATTGCCGTGAACATCCGATACGACCGCGCCGCCGACGCGCGTGCCTTTCAAGCCAAGTTCGTCAATGAGTTTGCCCGCGGGAATGGTCCTTGGGTTTTTGAAAATGCAGCCCGCGCTCGGCGCCGCGGGTTGCGAGGCCCAGCGCTTCGCGCTGAAGGTGTTCATGCGTTCGGCGATCATCGCCGGGGTCGCCGCCCGGCCTGTGAGCACGGCACCGAGCGCAATGTGTGTCTTGAGCAACGGGCAGGCGCGATACTCCACCGGCACCTCGCTCGCGTGGCGTTCGTGAACGCGCCCGGCGCAATCCATGAAGCGAACCGCATCCACAACTTCAAACATCCAGGCTCCCATCGCCCCGGCATTCATCCGCAGCGCGCCGCCAACGCTGCCGGGGATGCCTTCGAGAAATTCCAACCCGGCCAGCGCGTGGCGCCGTGCTTCGACGGACACGGTCTTTAGCTTCACGCCCGCCCCGCAACGCAGTTTGTCGCCGACGATTTCGAGCCTGCTGAAATTTGGGTGCGCCAGGCAAATCACCACACCACGAATTCCAGCGTCCTTGATGAGGAGGTTGGAACCGCGCCCCAGCAATGTGAAATGCAGTTGGCGCGCGGCGCAGAATGCCAGCACGCGCGCGAGGTCCACCTCGGAGGCGGGCTCGGCATACAGATCAGCGGGACCGCCAACTCGCAACGTGGTGCGTTTGGCCAGCGCTTCGTCCAAACGCACCACGGAGTCGGCGGAGAGGGTCGCGGAGAGATCCGCGCAGAGTTGTTCTTTGGGCGTCACGCTATCGAGTTTCAGTTCCACCGCCGGTTCATGCGCGGCACCGGCACTGTCCCCCGCGCCAGCAAACAAAACAAGAACGTCCGATTTCACCGCCGCAGGGGCCGCGTGCGGGCTCATGCGATGGCGGATTGCGGATTGTCCCGCAGGCGAAGGGCCGGTTGAGCGGCGGGCGCGGCGGCGCTGCCTGTCCAGCGCCCCGGACTCCTGGCCTGCACCAGCGCCAGAATTCTTTCCGCAATTAACTCAGCCGCGTGCGGCGTGTGCCAGCGGGCGAGCGCCTCGCTCGCGGCGGTGCGAGCGGCCGAGTCGGCGACCAGTTTCAAAATCGCGTCCACCAAACCGCGCGGCGTGGCCCCCGGTTGTTCCACGAGCAGGGCCGCTCCGGTGTCAACGAATGCGCGGGCATTGTAATACTGGTGATTGTCGGCGGCGGCGGGATAGGGAATCAAAATTGCCGGCAGGCGCATCGCCGCCAGTTCCGCCAGCGACGACGCGCCGGAGCGACTCACGGCGGCAGTGGCCGCGCCCAGCGCGAGATCCATTTCAGTGAGAAACGGACGCACAATGGCCTTGCAGTTCAGTTGCTGGTAAGCCGTCTGGACTTTTTCCGCATCCTGGGCGCCGGTCAGGTGGAGGAATTGCAGTTCGGGCATCCGCTGGACGAGCAGCGGCAGCGACTGCACCACCAACTCGTTGATCCCGCTGGCACCCTGACTGCCCCCCATCACGAGCAGCACCGGACGCTGCGGGTGCAATCCCAGCGCGGTGCGGCAGGAAGCGGCGTCGGCTGACTGAAACTCGGCGCGAACCGGCGTGCCGGTGACGAGCACGTTTTGATGATGCAAACGGCCGGCGGCGGTGGTGAAGCCGACAAACGCCTGATCCACGACATGCGCGAGCCAGCGGTTGGCGCGACCGGGAATGGCGTTCGACTCGTGCAGAAACGTCACCGCGCCGCACGCGTTCCCGGCGAGCACCGGCGGCGCGCTGGTAAAACCGCCCATCGCCAGCACGGCCTGCGGGGGCCGCGAATGAAAATGTTTTTTCGCGGCGACGAGGGATTTCCAGCATCCGTGGAGAAACGCCATTCGCTGGCCAGACGTCAAACCAACTGCCGGCAACGTGGCGACGGCCATGCCGGTCGCGGACTTCACCGCCTGTTGATCCACTTCCTTTGGCGAAATCAAAAGCGTGACCTCGCAGCCGCGCCGGAGCAGTTCATCGCCGACGGCCAGGCCGGGGAACAAGTGTCCCCCGGTGCCACCACAGGCAATGGCAACGAGCGGTTTGATGGACGATTTCCCCATCAGGACGGCTGCGGTGTGGGTTCGTGGTCGGCCGGCATCGGCAGTAACGCGTCTTCCAGATCGGCAGCGTGGCGCGCGACGTTAAGCAGCAAGCCGACACACGCAAGCATGAGGACAAGGTTGGAGCCGCCGTAGCTCATGAACGGCAGCGAGAGTCCCTTGTTGGGCAGTGAGCCGGTGACGACCCCGATGTTAATCACCGCTTGCAGGCCGATCAGGCTGGTGATGCCCGACGCGAGCAACATGCCAAACGTGTCCCGCGCGTTCCACGCGATGTAAACGCCGCAAATCACAATCACGAGGAAGGCCACGACGACGGCGAGCGTGGCGATCAGGCCCAATTCCTCGCCGATGACTGAGAAGATAAAGTCGGTATGGTGTTCCGGCACGAAGCCAAGTTTTTGGCGGCCGTCACCCAACCCCAGGCCGGTGACGCCGCCGCTGCCAAGCGCGACCATCGCCTGATAAGTCTGGTAGCCGACACCTTCCTTGTTCGCCTCCAGATCAAAGTATGCCTGGAGGCGACGGAGTCGCATCGGATTGTTGAGCAGAAAAAGCGTCAACCCGGTCCCCGCGATCATTACCGGCGCGACCATGTAGCGCAGACGTGTGCCGGCGAGATACAGCACAATGCCACTGACGGCCGCCAGCAAGAGCGTGGTGCCAAGATCCGGCTCCGCGACGATCAAAGCCAGCACCGGCAAGATAATAAGGCCCGGCAACAGCAAGCCGCGCCGGAAGGTAGGCATCTGCCGCTGGTAACGCTCGCCGAAATGCGCCAGCGCGATGATGAGCGCGAGCTTGGCCAGTTCGGAGGGTTGCAGCCGCAAGCCGGCCACTTCGAGCCAGCGGTGAGCGCCTTTGATTTCCTTGGAAACGCCGGGAATGATCACCAACCCCAGCAGGGCGACGGCGACCAGCAGCAACAACCCGGAAAATTTCTTGAGCCAACGATAATCGCCGGCGGCGAGCAGCCAGCAGGCGATCAAGCCGATCCCGCACCAGATGGGCTGCATGATCAGGTAGCGCGCTTCGGGCTGACCCGTGCTGGCGCTGGAGAGCATGACCATGCCCAGCGCCAGAAGCGCGACGACAAAAGTGAAGAGAGTCGTGGTGGCGAGTTTCATTGGAGCAACGCGGCAGTAACTGGGTTTCAGCAGTCGCTTCCGAAAAAAGTCCGGCAGGTCTCTGCCAGAAAGGAAACCAGGTAAAAAAGTTAAACCGACTGAAGGAGCGGCGCTTACCGAAGCGCCATGAGCCTGAAGGCCGCGCCGGGCGGAGTTCGCCCGGCGCGGCTGGCGGAAACCTTACGGATTCGTCGCTCCCGGCGTGAACACCGGCGGCGGAGGTGTTGTTACAGGTGGCAGCGCGGTCGCGACGGGCTCCGGCGCGGGCACAGCCGACGCTTTGGCCGGGATCTTGATCTTTTGCGACACTTTGATTTGGTCGGTTTTGAGGCGGTTGGCCAGGCGCAAGGCTTTGACGGTGGTGCCATGTTCCTTGGCGATTTTCATCAATGTGTCGCCAGACTTCACCGAGTAGGTCTTTTCGACTCCGTTGGCCACGGGAGCAACCACCGAAGGCGCCACGACCGCCGCCGTACCACCAGCAGGAATCTTAAGCTTCTGGCCGAGCTTGAGCCGGGTCGAATCCACGCCCGGATTGGCTTCGGCGATGGCCTTCATGGTGACGTTGTATTTTTTCGCGAGCGTGTAAAACGAATCGCGCGCGACGACGACGTGCTCCCGCTCGCCTTCCGTCGGCACCGGCGGCGGCACCGGCGGTATCGGCGCTGGGACCACGACGGGAGGCAACGTGGTCTGTATCACCACCGGCGGCGGCGGCGGATTGGTCGGGGGTTCATAGGGCGGCATGAAGACGTTCGTTTCAGCCGGTGGCAGCGGCGGTTCGGCGGTGCGTTTGCAGCCCTGCAAAAGCAGGGCGCCGAGCAAGACAACGTGGATGGCCAGGATGGTGAAAACGGCGATGCGGACGTGCGAGCGCCCCCCGCTGCCGGGAAAAGTGCCTTGGGGATGGAGTGGGTTCGGTGTGTTCATGTTCTTCGTGGGCGCGGTTCAGCGTCCGTTCTGTTTGAGGTCGTATCGTTAATTATTTTCACGCCGGGGTTTTCCCTCAAAAAACCCCGAAGCGAAGTTCAAGTCGTCTCCGGTTCAGTGGCGGCCAGATCCATCGTCCGTCCATTCAATCGACGCGCGGGGCCGCCGCCCGCCGCCGTCGCCATCTTCTGCACCGCCTGACGAAAAACATCGCCCCGGTGTTGATGGTTCTTAAACTGGTCAAAGCTCGAACAAGCCGGAGAAAGCAAAACCACGTCGCCAGCGACCGCGTTTCGCGCGGCTTCGGCGAGTGCTATTAACAATGAATCCCCCAAGGTGCAAGGGGTAAATAGGCTCCACGCCGCGCGCAGCTTTTCGCGCGTCTCGCCAATCAGGAAAGCCCCCTTCACGCGCCGCGAGAGCAGCGGCCCGATGTCATGGTAATCAAAGCCCTTGTCCCGGCCGCCGGCAATGAGCCACACGTTCGGCTCGCCCGCCGGCGCCGCCGGCAGCGCCAGCAGCGCCTTGTGCAGCGCGTCGAGGTTCGTGGCCTTGGAATCGTTCACAAATTTCACACCGTTAATCTCCGCCACCAACTCGCAGCGGTGCGGCGCGGGCGCGCAGGACTTCAGCGCTCCGAGCATTTGCTCCAGCGGAATCCGCAGCACGCGGCCCACCGCGAGGGCGGCCATGAGGTTCTCAGCATTGTGCGGGCCGCGAAGCTGGCACTGCTCCATGTCGAGCAACGGCCCGGCCCACCCTTCGATGCGGCTCGTGAGCAGGCTGCGGTCGAGATAAATGTCCGCACCCCGGTTACTGGCACTGAACGTAATAATCTTGGACGGGATGTCCAACTTCAGCGCACGCAACTGCGCCAGCGCCTCGCTTTGAACAATGGCCCAGTCAAAGGCCTGCTGGTTTTGAAACAGCCGCGCCTTGGCCCGCGCGTAATCCGCCATGCTCGCATAACGGTCCAGGTGATCCGGGGTGAGATTGAGCAGCACGCCGACCGCCGGGCGAAAAAACTGCGTGGACTCCAGTTGAAACGCGCTGACTTCGAGTGTCAGGAAATCCAGTTCGCGCGTTTGCCCGACCACGGAGCAGAGCGGCACGCCGTGGCAGCCGGCGACGACTGTTTTGAAGTGGTTGTGAGTCAGCAACCGCTCCACCAGTTCGGCAGTGGTGGTTTTCCCGTTCGTGCCGGTAATGGCGACGTTGAGACAGAGCGCGTGCTGGTAGCCCAGTTCGAGTTCACCGATGACGGGCACCCCGCGCCGGACCATCTCCTGGAGAATTGCGTTATCCCCCGGCACACCGGGACTGGTCACGACCAAATCAAACTGCCCCGTCGGCGAGGAAACGACGCCCAGTTGCACCTCGGCACCGCAGGCCCGGAGCTTCGCGGTGTCATGCTGGAGCGCGTCGGTGTTCGCAGAGTCCAACGCCAGCACTTTCGCGCCACGCCGGCAAAGGAGTTCCCCGGCAGCCCGGCCACTGGTGCCGAGACCGACGATCAAGACTCTTTTGTTTTCCAACGGAATCATTGTTCTTGGTGAACCAGTAATCAGCAGGTCAGTAATCAGTAAACGATCCAAGAGCGCCGCGCGGCAACTGACCTACTGATGACCGCCCCACTACCGTATCTTCAAAGTGCCCAGCGCGACTACCGCGCAGAGAATGCACAGAATGTAAAACCGCGTCACCACTTGCGACTCGTGCCAGCCCTTCTTCTCGAAGTGATGATGCAACGGCGCCATTAAAAAAATCCGCTGGCCGGTGCCATACCGTTTCCGGGTGTACTTGAAGTAACCCGTCTGGATCATCACCGACAACGCCTCGGCCACGAACACGCCCCCCGCGATCACCAGCACCAGCGGCTGATGAATCAACACCGCCATGATGCCCAGCGCCCCGCCCAGCGCCAGCGAACCGGTGTCGCCCATGAACACCTGCGCCGGGTGACAGTTGAACCACAGGAACCCCAGACCCGCGCCAATCATCGCGGCACAAAAAACCGTCAACTCGCCCGCGCCCACGACGTGCGGCACTTGCAGGTAGTCCGCCATCCGCGCGTTGCCCGCCACGTAGGTCAGCACCACAAACACGAACGAGACGATCAGCGTGCAGCCAATCGCCAGCCCATCCAGCCCGTCGGTCAGGTTCACCGCGTTCGAGCTGCCCACGATGGTCAGCGCCGTGAGCACCAACCCGAACACCACTCCGAGCGTGCCGACGGCAATGGGGTGTTTGGAAAACGGCACCATGACTTCCGAGATCAACTGGCTCGTCGCCGGCACGCGCCACAAATATACAGCGATGAAAATCGCCAGCAGCGATTGCACCCAGAGTTTGACATGCGACGCGGCGCCCTTGCCGCTTTGCTGGGTGATCTTCGCATAATCATCGTAGAACCCCAACCCGGCGAGCACGAGCACCGAGAGCAGTGTCAGTTGCACCAGCGTATTCCACTGCGCCCACAGCAACGCCGTGAGATCCATGACGGGAACGATCAGGATGCCGCCCATCGTCGGCGTGCCTTTCTTCGAGCCAATGCGCGCCACCAACCCGCCGGCCTGCTCCGCCTTGTCCGTGTATTCCTGGCCGAACTTGATGCACTTGAGCCACGCGATCATTTTTGGACCCAGCCACCAGCACAACAGCAAGGCCGTGATCGCCGCACCCGCGCTGCGGAAGGTGATGTAGCGGAACAGCCGCAGGAACGAAAGCGGATCGGCCCACTGCGTGCCCGCGCTCCATTCGAGCACCCATTGGCTGATGTAAAAAATCATTGCTAGTCGTGGCGGGCCTGCGACCACCCTTCACTGCACAAACATTTCGCACGGGCCAAGCCGACCAGGCGCACCAGGAATTCCGGCACCTGACGCAAACGACCAGCGGATGGCCGGTTCTGTCCAGCAGCGTGTGAATTGGCCGGACGCCGGCAGCCCCGGTCAGGTTTCCACGCTTTTTTTGTCTTCATGCTTTGACTCGGCAACTTCATCGGCGGCTCCGCAACGCTTCACCAATGCGCTCGAACCCGGCCGCACGCGACGCCTTGAGCAACACCACATCGCCCGGCTGGACCATCGCTTTCACGCCGACGGCGGCTGTTGGTACATCGGAAAACAATTCAACATCTTGCAGCCCTGCCGCGCGCGCCGCAGCCGCCGTGGTGGCTGCCCACCGCCCCACGGCGATCAGTCGCCGCACGCCGAGTTCCACCGCGCATCGGCCCACTTCATCGTGCGCCGACGCCGTGTGCGCGCCCAACTCGCCCATGTCTCCGAGCACCGCAAGCCGCCGGCCAGCGCACGGAAAGTCCCGCAACGTTTCCAGCGCGGCCACCATCGAATCCGCATTCGCATTGTAGGCGTCGTCCAGCACGCGCACTCCGCCAGTCTCCCAGACTTGCAGGCGCATCTTCGGCGGGGCGCAGGTCGCCAGGCCGAGCCGCACTTCGGCAGGACAGACACCAAGTTCCGTCCCCGCCGCGAGGGCGAGGAGTGCATTCGGAACCTGGTGCCGTCCCAGCAGGCGAATCCGATACTCGCCCACAAATTCTCCGCGCGGCGCGCTCAACTCAAACGTGGTGCCCGCGTCATCCATCCGCACATTCACCGCGCGCCAGTCATTGTGCGGACCGAAGCCGACACGGACAACTTTGGCCCGGGTGCGCTTCTCGATCTGCGGCGTCCACTCATTGTCGCCGTTGACGAAAAGTGTTCCGTGCGTGGGCAACATCTCGGCCAGCCAGCCTTCCTCCTGCGCCACGCCGCCGAGGTCGCCAAAAAATTCCAGATGCTCGCGGCCAATGTTCGTCAGCACGCCGAACTGCGGCGCGATCATGCGCAGCAACGGCGCGAGTTCGCCGGGATGATTGGTGCCGGCTTCAAGCACGGCTGCCCCGTGAGTTTTTTCCAACTTCAACAAAGTAAGCGGCACGCCAATGTCGTTGTTGAAACTCGCCTCACTGGCGAGCGTGTTGAACTTCTGGCCAAGCACCGACGCGATCAATTCCTTCGTCGTCGTCTTTCCATTCGATCCGGCGACGGCGACGACCGGCAGCGTGAAATCGGCGCGGTAGCGGGCCGCCAGTTTGCCGAGCGCGGCGCGCGTGTCGTCCACGGCAATGATCCCGACCGAACTGGGCAGGCGCGAAGCCGGTTCCGCCTTCGCGCGCTCCACGACCACCGCCGCCACACTTTTCTCCGCGACTTGCGGCAGAAAGTTGTGCGCGTCGAACTTTTCACCCGCCAGCGCAAAGAACAAATCCCCCGGCTGCGCCTGGCGTGAATCGGTACAGACACGCCGAACCATCGCATCCGGCGAGCCGCGGAGCAGATCGCCGGAGCTAGCGCCGGTCAGGAAACTCAAAGAGCGGGCATCCATCTTTGCCACTGGGAAGTAATCAGTAGGTCAGTAATCAGTGATGCAGATGCGCGTCGGTTACTGATTTACTGATTACTGGTTCACTGACCTACTGGCTCACTTCCTCCCAAACCCCAGCGCCTCCAGCGTCTCCTGCGCGTGCAGGCGGTCGTCGAAGGGCACCACGGTGTCGTCAAATTCCTGATAGGTCTCGTGACCCTTGCCGGCGAGCAGAACGGTGTCGCCCGGCTCGGCTTTGCCGATGATTTGCTGGATGGCGCGGCGGCGGTCGAGTTCCACGGCGAAGGTGTCGGCGCGCACGGAGCGGCAGCCTTCTTCGATTTGCGAGGCGATCTTCGCCGGGTTTTCCTTGCGCGGATTGTCGCTGGTGATGAGCGTGAAGTCCGCGAGTTCCGCCGCCACTTTTCCCATCCGGGCGCGCTTGCCGGTGTCGCGGCTGGCGCCGCAGCCGAACGCGACCAGCACGCGACCCGGCGTGATCTCGCGCAGCGTGGTAAGCACGCTCTTGAGCGCGTCATCGGTGTGCGCGTAGTCCACGAACACTCCGAAGGGCTGGCCCAGCGACACGGCCTCCAGACGGCCCGGGACCGGCGTGAGCGCGTTGAGCGCGGCCTGCAAGGTGAGCACCTTCACCTTGAGCGCCAGCCCCGCGCCGACGGCGGCGAGCGCGTTGTAAATGTTGTGCCGTCCGATCATCGGCAGGCGGCAGGCGAAGTTCCGCTCCGGCGTTTCGACGACGAACCGCGAGCCGTCCTTGCCCAGTTCAATCTTCGTCGCGCGCAGGCGGGCGGCCTGCTGGAGACCGTAGGTGAGTTGCACCTCCACATTGGTTTGCTCGGCGAGTCGCGCACCAAAGGTGTCGTCAATGTTAATCACGGCGGTGGCCTGCTTCTTCCCCTGCGCCAGTGGGGCAAAAAGTTTTTGCTTCGCGCCGAAATAGTTTTCCATCGTGCCGTGATAATCCAGATGGTCGCGCGTGAGGTTCGTGAAGATGGCGACATCAAAGTCCACGCCGAGCACGCGCTTTTGCTCCAGCGCGTGTGAACTGACTTCCATCACACAGGCCTGGCAATCCGCGCGCACCATCGCCGCGAGCATCTGCTGCACTTCCAGCGATTCCGGCGTGGTGCGCTGCGCGGGAAAGATGCGGTCACCGATCTCGTAGCGCACGGTGCCGAGCAGGCCGGTCTTGATGCCGGCGGCTTCCAGGATGGCTTTGACCATGAAGGCGACGGTGGTCTTGCCATTGGTGCCGGTGACGCCGATGACTTTGAGCTTCGAACTCGGCTGCTCATAGAACGCGGCGGCGGCCCGAGCCATCGCTTCCCGCACGTCGGGGACTTTGATCTTCGTGGCGCGGTGCAGCATGAAGCCGTTGCGCTCGCAGAGGATCGCCGTGGCGCCGCGCTCGATGGCCATGTTGATGAACTCGTGCCCGTCCACATGCTGGCCGGGGATCGCCACGAACACCATGCCGGGCGTCACCCGACGCGAGTCGTAGGTGAGGCCGGTCACTTCCCGGTCGAGCGAGCCTTCGACGCTCGCGCCGGGGAGATGGGCGATGAGTTGTTTGAGTTGCATGGTCGAAACGGGGTGCGTGAAAATGGGAGTGATGTCCCTCGACGTCACGCACCACGCATCACGGGCTCCGCACCGCCGCCGTGTTCAGCCTTTCGGCCCTGACCGGAATGGCCAGTTTGTCCACTGGCGGCTCCTCGCGATCGGGACGGAGTTTCAAGTAGTTCGCCACCTGCTCGGCGATGTTTTTGAAAAACGGTGCCGCCGTCTGGCCGCCATAGTAGCCCTTTTTCAAATCGGGCGCATCGAGCATCACGGAGATGCACACTTCCGGGGCGTCGGCAGGAAAGAAACCGATGAACGACGAGATGTACTGGCCATCAAGATAGCCGGTGGCGGTGGGCTTTTGCGCGGTGCCAGTCTTGCCAGCGACGGTGTAGTGTTCCAGCGCGGCCTTGGGCGCGGTGCCGTCCTTGGTGACCACGGTCTTGAGGGCGGTGACCAGGTGGCGGGCGGCACGTTCAGAAACCACCTGGCGAACTTCCTGCGGCTGGAACTGCTTGAAAACAGCACCGGTTTGATCTTGCAGGCGGCTCACCAGCATCGGGCGCATCAGCCGGCCATCGTTGGCAACGGCACAGGTGGCCATCATCATTTGCAGGTGCGTCACCCCCACCGCGTGGCCCATCGGGATGCGCGAGATCAGGAGCTTGTCCTTGCTCCAATCGGCCAGCGGAATGACGCGCCCTGCGGTTTCGCCGCCGAGCGGGATGCCGGTCTTCTCGCCAAATCCGAAGGCCCGAATGTAGTCGTAGAGTTTTTGCGGGCCGAGCTTGTAAACGGCGATCTTGGCCGAACCGATGTTGGACGACTTGGTGATGATGTTCTCGACGGAGATCACGCCGTAGCCGCCCCCGTGGTCGTGCAGGTCGCGCCCCATGTAACGCCAGTTGCCACGCTCGCAGTCGAACTGGTCGTTGAGGGTGATGAGGTCCTCGTTCAGCGCGGCGGAGACCACGACAATCTTGAACGTCGAACCCGGCTCCACGCGGTCGGTGATGATGCGGTTGCGCCAGTGGCCCTCCGGGAAGTCGCCCGGACGGTTCGGATCGTAGTTGGGCAGCGTGGCCATCGCCAGGATCTCCCCCGTGCGCGGGCGGACCACCATCGCCGAGGCGCTGATCGGGGTGTGCTTCTTCATCGCCTCCGCCAGCTCGGTTTCCACGATGCTTTGAATCACCATGTCGATCGTGAGCACCACGTTCAGTCCGGAACGGGCCTCGACTTCCTGCTCCCGGTTGACGACGATCTCGCGCTTGCGACGGTCGGTCTCGGTCACGCGCCAGCCGCGCACGCCGCGCAACCTGCTGTCGCACCAGGCCTCGATGCCGTCCTTGCCAGTGACCTCATTAACCGAGGTATTGTTAAACTCCGACTCCTGCTCCTGCGCGAAACCAACGACATGCGCCGCGAGGTGGTGCCCCGGATAAATGCGCTGCTGGTCATCCACCGCAAAGACCGCATGCTGCCGGAGCAGCCGGTAGTAGTTCTTCTGGGATTTCGGCAACGTCTTCTCGTCCACGCCAAACGTGAGTTCCGCCATCGCCTGCGTAATCTGTTGCCACTGTTCAACGGTGACTTTGCGGCGAAGGTTCACCGGAGGATTGGTCACGAGCAGGCCGGCCTGGTTGGTGCGAAGGACCGGTTGCAGGCGGCGGGCCAAAGCGGTTTCGTCCCACTGGATCAGCGGCGCGAGCACATGCGCCACTTCGGCGGCATGACGACCAACGTAGCGCGGGTCGGCGCCAACCCGCTTCACGGGGATGCTGGTCGCCAGCGGATTACCGCGCGCGTCGAGGATGTCGCCCCGGCGCGGCTCGCGCAGAAACACGCGTTGCGTGTTGCGCCCGGCAATCTGACGATATTTCTCGTGCTGGAAGACCTGAAGCACGACCAACCGGTAGCCCAGCGCGCTCAAGGCGAGGCCCAGCAAGACCGCCAGCGCCAGCAGGCGGCGCAGATGCGTTGGTTTGATCATGGAATCGAAATTACCGACCGCCCGTGTGCTGGTGGTTCCTCTCCAACCGGCGACACGAGCAGCGGTAAAAAGTTTTCATTTCCCCAGCACGAGCAACTGAGGCGTTGTGTTGGTCCGGTCCACCAGGGGCGGCTCGACCAGCCAGACCATCTGACCCGGCAATGGCGGGACGAGGCCGAGCCGTTGATCCCGCGCACGCTCCAGCAGCCGCTGCGGCATTTGCAGTTCGGCGAGCTGATTGGCGCGCACCTTGTTCTCCCACTTGAGCCGTTCGAGCCGCTTCTCACGGACTTCGATCTGACGGCCCAGTTCGTGGATTTTGTTCTTCTGCAAAACGTAACCCACCGCCGAACCACCCAGCAGCAGGCAGAGCAGAAAGGCTTTGAGCGCGGGGACCAGCTTAACCGCGCCGGATTGATTACGTTTGTTATTGCGAGCCATGTTTTCGGGGTGCGTGGTGCGTGCAGGCACGCAGCACTTCCAGTTAAATTTTTTCCAGCACTTTCAACTGGGCACTCCGGGCACGCGGATTTTCATTAAGTTCCGCTTCGCCCGGCTGTAACGCCTTGCGCTGCACCCACCGCATCAGCGGGGCGCGGGGCCGGCGCAGTTCGGGCACATCCACCGGGCCGTCGAAGATATAGTCGCGCGTTTGTTCGCGCCCGAAGTCCTTCAGGACGCGATCCTCGACGCCGTGGAAGGTGATCACCGCCAGGCGCCCTCCGGGTTTGAGCACGGTGCAAGCTGCCGCCAGTGCGCTTCGGAGCGAGCACACTTCATCATTCACCGCCATTCGTATCGCCATAAACACCCGCGTCGCCGGATGCCGTTTTTGCCCGTGGCGCGGTGCGAGTCGCTCGATCAAGGCCGCCAGTTGCCCGGTGGTTTCCCACCGCCGTGTCTGGCGCGCCTGGACGATCTCCCGCGCAAACCGCCGCCCTTGCGGCTCGTCACCCAGTTCCCAAAAAATCTTCGCCAACTCGGCCTCGCTCCACTCGTTGACCACGCCCGCCGCCGTGAGCGTCTGCCGGTCATCCATCCGCATGTCGAGCGGGCCGCTTTGCTGAAAGCTGAACCCGCGTTCCGGCCGGTCCAGTTGCGGCGAACTCACGCCCAGATCCAGCAGCACACCATCACAACTGCCCGGTTCAATCCAATCTGCCAGTTCCGCAAAATTTCCCCGGCGCACTTCGAACCGTCCGGCGAATTCCGCCAACCGCCCCGCCGCCGCTTCAACTGCTGCGCCATCGCGATCGCACCCATACAGCCATCCAGTCGGGTGGCTCGCCCGCAGGATCGCCGCGGCGTGTGAGCCGCCGCCCAGAGTCGCGTCCACGCACCTTCCGCCCGGACGCGGGTTCAACGCCGCCAGCACTTCCGCCAACAGGACTGGTTTGTGTTGAAACTCTGGCACTGCGCATGGCACCCAAGGACATCAGCTTCGCCCCGCCCCAAACAATCGGGTCGTGATCCGGCTGAAAGCGATCCCATCCGTTTCTCGCTCCTCGCCCGGCAGCGCCTCGACGGCTCTGGACGCCGTGGCCTGAGGACTGGCGGGAACGAGTTCCAGGTCAGCGTCGTTCAGGTCGTTCCGGGCGACCCGGATCACTCCCAATTTCAATTCACCCTGCTTCACCGTTGACGCCTCGGACTTCGGCGTGGACGGGTGGATGAAGGCGTTTTTGATGAGCGTCCAGCGCCCCTGCGGATAGGCCGCTACCGGCACTTCCGTCTTCTCGGAGGCCTCTTCTGTTGCTTCTACTTCTGCTGTTTTCATGTTCTTCACTTTCGGTGGGCACGCCGGCGGTTGCCTGACAGCGCGCGGTTTTTCGACATTTTTTTCCGGCATGCTGGCCGACGTAACAACGACGGGTGGCGTCCCAGTAAAATCGAGTCCGAGTTCGTCCACCGGCCCAAACTTGGGCAGGAGATTCCGCCGCGCCATCTTGTAGCGGGTCGGACGGTTTTCGATATTCAGAATGCTTTTCCCGACGGCCAGTAGTTGAAGCCAGCTCATAGCTATTCCATCAGTTTGAACGCCTCGGCCGCCATCACGGCATCCGCCGCCTTGACCGCCGCGCCGCGTTCGGGACTCCAGATTTCAAAACGGTCGAGCAGGCCGACAAGCACCGCCTTGTCTTTGATCGCCGCCGCCGCTGCCATTTCTTCGGGCAGACAAATCCGCCCCTGTTTGTCCACCGGCACCTGCGTTGATTCGCTGCCAATGAATCGCTTCAGGACCACTTTGTTCGGGTCGCTGTTGGGCATCGCATTTATCTCGCGCATCAATTCCGCCATCTTATGCGGCGGCAGTGCACGCAGGCAGACGCCACTCGACGACTTGGGCCAGACAATCAGCGTGAATTCGATCGTCGAGGCCTTGTCGCCCTTCTTCTCCGGCAACCACTTCGCCGGCACCATCACGCGGCGGCTCCCGTCAACGCCGTGCGGGAACTTGCCGTTAAACACGATGGACTCGATTGAATCAGCCTCTGCCATTGCGTGCCTTCGGTCAGAGCCAGCTCACCCACGATTTTCCATTGCCAACCATTTCGACCCTTTTTTTACCTTTTTCTACCCAAACGTCAATCCTTATCTGGAGAAATAGCCGGGAAGTTATTCACAGATTATTGCCAACACTGAGTGATCCCCGGCCTCCCCTGCCGATGAATAGTTTTCGGCGGAAGCTCATTTTCTCACCCGTCCGCCCCAACCGCGCCAGAAAACCGTTTTCCAAAAGTTTGAACTGACCTCGCCACCTGCACTACAACCAGCCGTGCGCACGAGCGACTTTGCTTTTGAACTGCCCCCGGAACTGATCGCCCAGGTGCCCGTCACTGAACGCGACCAGTCGCGCCTGCTCGTGCTGCAACGCGGCACGGGAAAAATCGCGCACCACCAGTTCCCCGCCCTGCTGGAGTTCCTTCAACCCGGCGATGTGCTGGTGCGTAACGATTCCAAAGTCATCCCCGCCCGCCTGCGCGGAATCAACGCCGATGGCGGCGGGCAGTTTGAAGTCCTGCTGCTCGAAGAATCCGCGCCGAACGATTGGTGGGTGATGCTCCGGCCCGGCAAACGGGCGCGCATAAACACGCGCATCATTTTCAAAACGCCCGGCGGCGTTTTGACCGGGGTGCAGGCCACCGTCGCCGAAATCAACGGCGAGGGCCACCGGCGGCTGCGCTTTGCCGGGACACCGGACATCGCCGCAAGCCTGTCAAAATTGGGCGAAGTGCCACTCCCGCCGTACATCCGGCGGACGAGTGACGACGCAATGAAGGGCGACGCGGATCGCTACCAGACGGTTTACGCGCGCGCCGCCGGTTCCGTCGCCGCGCCGACCGCCGGGCTGCACTTCACGGAAAATCTGCTCGGACAAATCCACGCGCGTGGTCTGCGCGTCTGCTCCGTCACGCTCCACGTTGGCCTCGGCACCTTCGCGCCCGTCAAAGCCGACACACTCGCGGAACACGTCATGCACGAGGAACGCTTCATCCTCGGCGAAGAAACCGCGCACGCCATCAACACTGCCAAACGCGAAGGCCGCCGCGTGATCGCCATCGGCACCACCACCGTGCGGGTGCTGGAAAGCGTGGCGGCGCAGCACTCGGGACAACTCGTCGCGGGCGCGGGTCGCACGCGGATTTTCATTCATCCGCCGTATCGCTTTCAAATCGTGGACGCGCTGCTCACGAACTTTCACCTCCCCTGCTCCACTCTGCTCATGCTCGTGAGCGCCTTCGCCGCCCCGGGCGGGACGGACGGACGCGAAATGATTTTGTCCGCCTACGCCGAGGCCGTGCGCCAGCGCTACCGCTTCTTCAGTTACGGCGACGCGATGCTTCTCGTTTGATCCACGGAGAACGCCCGCGAGTCACGCGCCGCCATGCAGCCACCGCACGCGCGGGTGCGTCCGCACGGCCTCCAAACTCCCCTGGCACACCACGCGCCCGCCTTCCAGCAACAACCCGTGCGTCAGGCAGCGCGGGAGATCGTCAAGATGATGCGTCACCACGATCAGCCGCGTGCCTTTGCGCGAAACCAGCTCCAACGTCAGCGCGAACTCCGCCTTCGCCGTGGCGTCCAGTCCGTCGAACGGCTCGTCGCAGATCAAAATCTCCGGCTCATTCACCAACGCGCGCAGCAGCAACACTCGCCGGAATTCGCCGTAAGACATCCGCAACGCGCGCTTCTCCGCCAGCACCCCCGCGCCGAAAGTCACCATCAACGTCCGCACCCGTTCCCGATGGCGCCGCGTGACTTTGTCCATCAAACCCACGCTCGAAAAAAAACCGGAGGCGATCACGTCGGCACCTGTCACGTCCGCGCGGTAGTTCGCCTGAAAGTCGGGTGAGATCCAGCCGATGCGCCGTTTCCAATCCCACACCGAGTTCTTCGCCGTGAGATCGAAGCGCCGCACCACGCCGCCCGCCGCCGGCTGCACATCGCCGAAGATTAGTTTGAGCAAGGTCGTCTTGCCCGCGCCATTCGGGCCGAAGACGACCCAGTTTTGCGCGGCCCGCATTTCCCAATTGACGACCCGCAAAACTTTTTTGCGATTGAGGAAGACGTTCGCATCGCGAATGTGGATCAGGACGGAGGACGGCTTGCAAGCGATTGCGGTTGCGGACACCCGCAGCTCTTTCCGCCCAGCGGGAACCGCCGAGCCGTCACGTTCCAAAAATCTTCCCCGCTTCACCACGCGCCCGCGCTCCAGTAACAGCACGTGCGTGATCGCCGGGATCAACTCCTGGCGCCGGTGCGTCGTGTAGAGCAACGGCGTGCCGCCGCGCGCCACCACTTCCAGCATCGTCAGCAGTTGCGCGCGGGAACGAGCGTCCAACCCGTCGCACAACTCATCGCAAATCAAAACCTGCGGCCTGCCCGCCAGCGCGCGCGCGATCAAAAGTTTCCGCAGTTCGCCCGTGGAAAGCTCCTGCGCGTTGCGCCGCAGCAAATTCTCCACGCCCAACCGCCGCGCCAGCGCCACCGCGCGCGCCCGTTGCCGCGCGTCCGGGCGTTGATGCACATAGTCCGTGTTGAAGAAGCCGCTCAACACCACCTGCAAGCCCGTCAGCCGCCACTCTTGTTGCAGGTAACGCTGCTGCAACTCCGGCGACACCGAACCAATCCTCTCCCGCACACCCACCGCCGTCGTCTGTTCGTCGCCGTCGAAACGATAAATCCGCCGCCCCCGCCCCGGCGCGGGCCACAACTCGCCGCGCACCAGCCGCAGGAAAGTGCTTTTGCCCGCGCCATTGCCGCCCAGCACGGCCCAGTGTTCGCCGGGGCGCAACCGCCAGTTCACGCCGCGCAGGATGGTCTGCCCATCCAGCACCACGTCCACGTTCTCCAGTTGAATTAAAGGTTTGGTCATCGAATGCGGCGACGCGCCGTGCCTGCTTCAGTCAATCAGCCGCTGCGACCGCCACTGAAAAACAGTTCCTGCATTTCCGCGCCGCCTGTGAAACTCTCGTCACCGGCGACGGAAATGTTTTAAGCCGGACACTTGAAGACTCCAATCGAAAAGGACTCGTTCCCGCCCGGATTGCACAACGCGTTCTTCTTCGCGGTGTTCAACGCGCTCTCCTTTCAAATCGTGCTGGGCAGCCCGATGATTCTCTACGCCAAGACGCTGGGCGCGAGCGCGACCGTGCTGGGCATCATCGCCGGGATGATGCCGCTGCTGGTGATCTTCCAAATCCCCGCCGCGCACTACCTCAACCGCATCGGCTACAAACGCTTTGTCTATGCGGGCTGGGGCACGCGGGTGGGCTTCATCTTCGCCGTCGGGCTGGTGCCGCTGACCGGCGCGTTCCTCGACGCCGGCACGCGCCTGGCGCTGACGCTGATGCTGCTCTTCGCCTTCAACCTGGCGCGCGGCATCTCCAGTTGCGCGTGGCTGCCGTGGATCACCGCGCTGGTGCCGGCCTCGCTGCGCGGAAAGTATCTCGCGCTCGACGCGGCCTTCACAAACGTGGCCAGCTTCGGCTCCTTTCTGGTCGCCGCCGCGTGCCTGGGCGCGGAACCGCGCGCGTGGCAGTTCGCCGTGCTCTTCGCCTTCAGCGGCGCGATGGGCGCGACGAGTTTGATCTTCCTCAAGCGCATCCCGGACGCGGAACCGCCGGAGGAAGCCCGCGCCTCGAAGGCCCCCGTGCCGTGGGGTGAGATGCTCCGCTTCCCGCCGTTCCAAAAACTCCTGCGGATGGTCGTGGCGTGGTCGGTGGCGTACGGCGGCATCACGGCGTTCACCGTGGCCTTCCTGAAAACGGAGGCGGGCATGGCGGAGGGAAAAATTCTACTCGTCACCGCAGTGGCATTTCTCGGCGGGTTGAGCAGCCTGTGGTTTCTCGGCTCGCGGCTCGACGGCTTGGGCAGCAAACCCATCCTTACTTTTTCCTTCGCCGTCTGGCTCCTGGTGCTAGGCGTCTGGATGACGCTGGCGGGCCGGGCGTTGGCCCCGTCGCTGCCCATCGTGCTGACGCTACAGTTTATGATGGGCCTGTTCGCTGCGCTGGTGGCGATGGCCAACGTGCGCCTGGCCATGACGATTGTGCCGGTAATGGGCCGCAACCATTTCTTCGCGCTCTTCTCGGTGCTCGGCAGCGTGTCCCTCGGGCTGGCGCCGATTGGCTGGGGCCTGCTCATTGACGCCGTGGGCACGCGGGAGGCTGCGTGGCTGGGGCTGTCGTGGAACCGCTACACGGTATTTTTCGCGGCCGCCGCGATGGTGTTCGTGCTCGCGCTCATCCTCGCGCGCCGGCTGGACGAACCGGAGGCGGTGAGCATGGAAACGCTGCTCAAGGAAGTGCTCATTGATTCCCCGCAACGCGTCTTCGTGCGCCTGTGGCCGCGTGGATGAAGCGCGCCGCGCCGCCAAAAAACAAAAGAGCCGGAGAAAACTCTCCGGCCCTTGTGGGTGATGAGGACATTAACACTGTCACCCGGCAGTGGTGTTATGCCGGAACACGCGAACCATCGAGCCATGTTCCTTTTTGACGATGCCCTCTCCGTCTCTCCCGTCCAGCGGACGAGAAATCACTTCCCCGCGCCTACGCCGCCTGCGCCTGCGCCACGTTGATCACGGCCTCGGTGCTCGCGGGGCCTTCCCCGCGCGAATTCACACCCACGACCTTGTAGCGATACTCGCCGGCGGCCAGACCCGTGGCCGTGTACACACCCGGCTTGAGCAAGTCCTCCTCCACCAGCGTGAACTCCGACTCGCCCGGCCCCTGGCGCCACGCCTGGAAACTCGTCGCGTGCGGCGCGTCGAACTCCAGCCGCACCGCCCCCGCCGCCGGACTCTCCGCCTTCGTAACCTCCGCCTGACCTGGTTCCTGCGTGGCCGGGGCCGTCGGCACCCGGTCAATCGTCTCCCGCTCCGCCGTGCCCTCGGGGAACTGCCCGCGCCCCTGCGCCAGCGCCGCCGCGGCGAAATCCGCCAGCACCTGCTGTTGCGCGTGCAGAAAACCCTCGCGCAACTGGAACGGCTGATCCGCCGCCGCTTCCGCGATCTGTGCGCTGTCAAACGCCGTCTTCAACGTGTCGAACGCCGTGCGGGTCAGCAGCCCCACCTTGAACGGGCCCGCCCACCCCGGCGGATTCGGCAGCCCGGCCCACGCCTCCGAAATGCCCAGCGCACGGGTGATCGTCTCGTCATACGATTGGTCCTGCACGGGCAGACTTTCGATGCAGTTCAGGCTGGCGGGATCCTTGCGATAGCACGACTTCATGCACTGATACACGCTCACGCAGGCGTCGTGCAGCGCGGCGTGGGCGGCCTGCGTGGCGCCGCGCGCGGAATTGAGCGCGTTGAACTTGGCTACGTAATCCTGGCGCACCACCTTGGCCGAACCGATGATCGAGTCCACGATTGACACCGTGCTGTCATCCGGTTTGTACACCGGAATGACCGCCATGGCGGCGCGGATGTAATTGACCTGCGTGAGATGGAAGTTGAATTCTACTAACATACGATGACTGCCTTTCTTTTTTTTGTTATTATTTTGACGGACACGGCCCGGAGACCCCACCCATTGTTTTCTGAACCCGGAGCCGCCACCATTGACAACCCCGTCATACTGGGTGAATCGGCAGTCTGCGAAATCTGTTCACTAAAAAATGCTCTGATGAGCATTTTTATTTTCGGAGTGGAGCCGTCATCTGGGGACGGAAGGCGCGGGCGCAAGCGGATGGCACGGTAAGGAGTGGATGGGGTTGGGGTGAGGGCGGAGTAACCACGCTCTCGTGGCCCGCGCCAAAAATGAAGTGACCTGGCTCACGCCGGATGCTACGAAATGGACATGGACGCGATGAATCCCGACACGTCGAGACTGGACGCCGCTAATCGAGCTGGATGAAGCGGCTGAAAAACACATTGATGCGTTGATGAACAAATACCGTTGATATATGGCAAACAAACCAACGACTCGAAAACGCCTCACTGTCGTTGAAATCAACGAGGCAATCGCCGATTTCAAAGCCTGGCTTGATGACGCGCGAAGTGCCCGGTCAGCAGATAAAATTCCTGAACATCTCAAGCGTTTGGCGTTTCTCAGTGCAAAGAACTCCACTTTGCATCACATTTTTACCTTCATTCTGCCGAGCGCTGATATAGGTTCCATCCTGGAACGTTTCAAGAACGTCGAGTCGGTTGGGTTTAGCCGGCTTGTTTCAATCGAATGGCCGATCGATCCAGATGCGCGACTTGCCATGCAGTTCGCACTCCTCATTGCCGTGGGTGAAGCGCGAATTGAATGGAATAGATTGTTTGAATATTCGTTTGGTACCTATGGTGACTTCTTGGCAGAATTATTTATTCCAGCGACTCGAGATTTCGAGCGTCTGCTCAAACGCATCAAGCAAGAAATTCTGAGCCAAGTGCCTGATGAGGCAGCTAAGGCAAAACTATCCATGGCTACCAGACCACAGTTTTCATTGGACTTGTTCATTAGTCACAGCAGTAAGGACGAACAAATCGCCAAAGCTTTGATCGAGTTTCTGCGGTTCACTTTGGCTATTCCTCCCGAGCGTGTGCGATGCACAAGCGTGGACGGCTACAAGCTATCGGCAGGAGTGCCCACGGAACTCGAACTAAAGCGCGAAATCCATGAAAGCCGATGTTTCATCGGACTCGTCACTCCAAACAGCCTCCAATCATCTTTCGTGTTATTCGAATTGGGCGCCCGCTGGGGATCAGGCGCCCGACTGATTCCGGTCCTTGCTGCTCGGCAAAAGGCATCGGAGTTAAGACCTCCACTTTCAACCTTGAATGCGCTTGATTGTGAGAAAGGGCAGGAAATGGAGCAACTTGTTCATGAACTTGCGCGTGAGCTAGGGAAAAACGTGCCGCTTCCTGCTACATACGAGAGCCAACTGAAAGCCTTGGTGCAAGCTGCGGGAGGGTTACGGCCACATAACAATTTCTTTGCCGAGCTCGTGTGACTGTATGCACATACAGACGACCGCCCCCTCACTGAGAATCCGCTGCGACTGGTCCTTCGGACACAGTCGCGCTCCGGGGAGGTTATCGCGCGGTTGCGGGCAAATCCCGTCGGGGCGGTTAGGGTGTTTTGGCGTCGGAAGCCGCTCTACCCGTCCGGAAGGGCGCTGTACCTGTCCGGGAGGCCGGTCATTCCGTCGGCGAGGCTGTTGTACCTGTCGGGAATCTGGCCTACCGGTCGGGGAGGTCGCTGTACCTGTCAGGAAAGCTGCCATTCCTGTCAGGAAGGCTGCGGTACCTGTCGGCGAGGCTGGCATATCTGTCAGGAAGGTCGCTGTACCTGTCAGGGAGGCTGCTACACCACAAATATCAGGCTGCCTGACAGGTACAGCAGGCTCCCCGACGGAATGATCGGCCTCCCGGAGAGGTACAGCGGCCTCGCCGGGCGGGGAAACGCCCTTCGCCGCCGGAGGACCGGGCGGCGCGACGGGTGGAACAGATTGCCCGGCGCGTGTGCCGGCCTCCCGCGCCGGGTGAACAGCCTGGCTGACGGAGTGATCGGGCGGGCCGACGGGTGGAACGCCTTGCCCCGGCGACGTGAACCTAAAACACGCAGTTGAACAACCAAGGAACCAAGGAACAAAGCTGGAATTCAAAAAGATGCGCCGGGAAGTGAAAAATCCTCCTTCGCTTGCACAGGTCTCGCTTCGCTGCAAAACAGCGAAGGGCCTGCCATCCGCAGCCTGGAGCGCGGGCGAACGTGATCGCCCTCCTTCGCCCGGTGCTGCGCTCCGGGCGAAGGATGGTGGAGGCGGGGGGAGTTGAACCCCCGTCCCTGACAAACAAACCAGCCGCGACTACATGCTTAGTCCGGAGAAGGTTTTCTGCCGTGCGATAGCGTCCGAACTCGAGACGCACAGCCTAGTCCGCATGAAGTTTTCTCGGTCGCCGGCGCGCAGTCTCCGCCGTCAACCATGCCTGCTGTTGCGTTCAGCCGGCGTAGCAGGTGTCCACCGGTGAACGTCGAGGCAATTAAGCCGCGAGAGCTAGTTCTGTATTAGCTTTTGATTTTTGGTTCGATGATTAACGAGGCCAACGAACCGTCCTCGGCATGCCGCCTCTGGCGCATCTCTCAGGTCGAAACCAGTACGCCCCCAGCCAGCGGTGACAATATGGCGGGAAGTGGCGACGGGGTCAAGCTCTCGAATCGGCGGGGGCGCGACGCGACGTTCAACCTGAAAAAGCGGTTGAGCCACCAAGTCACGGAGGGGACGCTGGAACGTCAACGCAATGGATCGTTCCTGCCCCGGATGGCCAAGCGGACGGCTGCTTTACGGATCAAAACAAACTGTTCACCGCGATGCCCAGTACGCTCAACGGGCCCTGGTCTTCCAAGCCCTCGGTGGCTTTCTCCAGTTTTTGCAGCGAGAGCTTGGCGTTGCGGTAGAGCATGTCGTCGTTGATGAGCTTGCCGACGGTGCCCTGGCCGCGGTTCATTTTTTGCAGGATTTCCTTGAGGCTCACCGTGGCGTCGGTGAACTCGCGGTAGAGCGCGTCGTCCTTGGCCAGTTTGCCCAACGTGCCTTCGCCGGAGTTGAACCGGGCGATGACGGTGCGCGCGTCGGTGACGAGTCCCTCGGTCTGCGTCATCAGTCCCTTGAGATCGGCGGAGGCGCTCTGGAGATTGGTAATGGCGCCAAAGGCGGCGGTGTAGAAGGTGTCGTCCTTGACGAGCCGGCCCACGGTGCCTTCGCCCGAGGCGATCTTGTCGGAAACGACGCGCAGGTTGCCGAGCATCGCGGTGAGCACGGGGGCGTTCTGTTTGAAGAAATCGGTGAGCGGCCCCACGAGCGTGCTGATGTTGTCGGTGCTGAAACTTTTGGTGAGGCCCTCGACGCCGGTGGCGACGCCTTCGAGTTTGGCCATCAGCGTGCCGAGGTTGGGCTGCTCGGCGGTTTCGAGGGAGCCGCCACTCTGGACGATGGGGGCGTCCGCCGTACCGCCCTCTACGGCGATGAAGTTCTGGCCCATCAGTCCGGTGAAGCGGATGACGGCCTTGCTGTCCGTCTTGATGGCTTTCTCGTATTTCTTCTGAATCTTCAGGAGCACGCGGGCGCGACCGGCCTCCAGACCGATTTCCTCGACCCGCCCAATTTGCACGCCGGCCATTTTCACCTGGTCACCCTTCTTGAGTTCCTGCGCGTTGGCGAAACTGGCGGTGATCGGGTAGCTGGGTTTCCAGGGATCGAACGCGCCGACCAATTCAAGCAACAGCGCGGCGACGATCAGGGCGAGGGCGAAAAAGATGCCAAGGCGGGTTTCGAGTGTGTTTTTCATGATGGATCCTGACGGTGGTTGAGGTTGAAGTTGGCGCTGAGAAATTTCTGGATGAGTGGATCTGGGTGGCGGCGGATTTCGTCCGGCGGGCCAATCGCCAGGAACTGGCCGTCGAAAATCATCGCAATGCGGTCGGCCAGTCCGAACGCGAGATCGCGGTCATGTGTGATGGCGATGGACGTGACCTGTGTGCGTTTTTTGAGATTCAAGATCTCGCCGCCGATGGTCACGGCGATGAGCGGGTCCAATTCACTGGTCGGTTCGTCGTAGAGAATCAACTGCGGTTCGATGACCAGCGCGCGCGCGATGGCGACGCGCTTTTTCATGCCGCCGGAGAGTTCGCCGGTGGAACGGTCCTTCACGCCTTTGAGGCCGAGGAACTCCAGCTTCTCCGTCACGATGCGATCAATCTCCCCTGGCTCCTTGAGGCGATGTTCGGTCAGATAAAGGCCGACGTTCTCGCCGACGGTGAGCGAGTTGAGCAGCGCGCCGGACTGGAAAACCATCGCCAGGCGATACTTGTCCATCACGCCGGCCTGGTGGATCGGCTCGCCTTCGATGAGGATTTCGCCGGCATCGGGAGTTTCCAGGCCGATGATGTGCTTGAGCAATACGCTCTTGCCGGCGCCGCTGGGTCCCATGATGACGAAGATTTCCCCGTGCTGAACCTCGAAATCAATCCCGCGCAACACCGGCTGGCCGGCGTAGCTCTTGCACAGTCCGCGCACCTGGACGCTGACACTCTGTTGCGTTGAAACGGGGTCGCTCATTATTCCAAATACATGAGGAAGCGCGTCAAAAAATAATCGAGGATCAGGATCAGCACAATGGCATTGACCACTGACTTGGTCACGGAACGCCCGATGCCACGCGGCCCTCCGATGGTGACGAGGCCCTGATGACAGGCGACCGTACCGATGACGACCGCGAAGATAAAACTCTTAAACAGGCCGTTGAGCACGTCACCCAATTCCACCACATCCCGGAGGTTGCTGAGGTAGGCCGGGAAACTCACCGCGATTTTCGGATTTGAAAACGCCACCAGGCCGCCGCCAAACCAGCCTACCAGGATCGCGAACACCACCAGCACCGGCAACGCCAGGCTGATGGCCACCACACGCGGCAGCACCAGGTAGAATACCGGGTTGATGTTCATCGTCCGCAGCGCGTCAATTTCCTGATACACCTGCATCGAACCAATCTCCGCCGTCATCGCCGAACCGATGCGTCCGGCGATGAGGATGGCAATCATCACCGGGGCGAGTTCTTTGCACACCGAGATGCCGACCAGGCCGCCGATGAGATTGGCCAGGCCGCGCTCGGCCAGCGCCGAGCCGGTGTGCAGGGTGACGACTCCGCCGATGAACATCGCCAGGATGCACACCATGAGCAGGCTGGCGTTGCCGATGTCGAAAAGCTGGTCGAAGATTTTTTTCCGCTGGCGGAAAGCCTGCGGCAACGCATTGAACGTGCGCCAAAGCAAAACCGCCATCTCGCCGATGTTTTGGAACATAGTCTAGCTGAACAATGCGCACGTCACGACCCTTGAATACCTGCCGGGTCGAAAAAGTTCAAAATGATTTTATGCCACCGAAGTTTCACGCGCGGCTCCTTGCTCAATGAATTTGACGCGAGGATCGCCTGATGGCGGAGTCGTGCGCTGAGGTTTTCATGTATCCATTCAGGCCTTCACGCGGATACCGCCGGTTACTTTGCCATCAACACCGTCGAGACTCTGCACCTGCCATGCCTGTGGCGGTTACCGCCGGCGATCTGCCTTCTCTGGAGACACCTTTCAGCCGTGTTTCATCACAACCGCGCGCCCAATCCTTTCAAGGTCCGCAGCCTCATCGGCTGAAACCAGCTCTGCAGCTTTACCATTTCTTAACAAAACTCGCCAGAAAGTCTCACGGTCCCTTAACACTTTCTGCGTCTATTGGACTGCTTATGAGCATGAACATCTTGTGCCTGCCCGCTCTCGTCCTGTTACTCGTGCGAGTGGCCCACGCGCACGCCCAGGGCCACCCGAATCATGTTCACGCGGCGAATCCGCCGACAAACCAAGTGCGCATCCGCATCGAGGGCGGCCAGCGCGTCTTCACAGCCAATGGCTGGCCGGACCATGCGCCGGGGAAGTTTCCGCGCCGGGGCAATCCCAACACGCTCACGCCGCAGAGTTACACGTTTCGCGTGCCGCTGAAGCCAGTGGTCGCGGAGGTGCCGGCGCGGCGCGGCGGATGGTTCTTTGGCGTGGCGCTGAACGGCGTGCCCTTCGAGCCGGGCACGGCGGAGACCTGGAATAACAATCCCGCCTGGCGCTATGAGGCGCACACGGGCTTCATGAACCTCGGTCTCGACGAACACAACGCGCATGTGCAGCCGACCGGCGCGTATCATTATCACGCCATGCCGGTGGGACTCGTCGAACGACTCGGCGGCGACAGTAACCGCATGTTGCTCGTGGGCTGGGCGGCCGATGGTTTTCCGCTCTACACTGCGCGCGGCCACTCCGACCCGAAGGATGCGAAGAGTCCGTTGCGCAAGATGCAGCCGAGCTTCCAACTGAAGCAGGGCGAACGCACCGGCGCTCCGGACGGTCCCGGCGGCAAATACGACGGTCGCTTCACGCAGGATTTTGAATTCGTGAACGGCTCGGGCGATCTCGACGAATGCAACGGGCGCGTGGGCGTGACGCCGGAATTTCCAGAGAGCATCTACCACTACTACATCACCGGGGAATTCCCGTTCCTGCCGCGCCGATGGCGTGGCACGCCGGATTCGAGCTTCGGCAAAGCGGGCGGCCCTCCTGGTGGTGGCCGACCGGGCGGCGGACGCGGCGGGCCTGGTGCGGGTGGAGGCCCGGGCGGCCCCGGCGGCGGACATCCTCCGTCCCCGATCATCGAAGCGCTCGACGCGAACGGCGACGGAACAATTGACGGCGATGAAATCAGGAAAGCCGAAGACCTGTTGAAGTCTCTTGACGCTGACGGTGATGGCAAACTGTCGCCGGTTGAATATCAACCAACGCGGCTCGGCCGTTTTCCGGAGCCGGGCGACAACCGTCCGCGAAGCCGGCCCGCAGCAAACCAATGAACCACTTCGTCGCCCACTGCGATTTACGCCCATGAAACCAGACCGCTCGGACCTGACCAAAGCCATCGGCAAAGGGTTTACCGCCTTGCTTCTCTTCCCCCTCATCGCCAGGGCACAGGCAGGCGACTGGACACAGTTCCACGGACCGAATGGCTCCGGCATCCCGCCCGACGCCAAGCCACCCACGACCTGGAGCGAGCCACAGAACTTGAAATGGAAGCTACTGCTCCCCGGTGCCGGCACCTCCAGCCCGATCCTTGTCGGCGGAAAAACCTTTCTCACCTGTTGGATCAGTGGCGACGCGTCGCGCCTGCAACGGCAACTCGTCTGCCTGAATTGTGAGACGGGGAAAATTCTACGGGCGATGATACCGATTTCAACGCCACCCCTGCGCTCGCGGGCCGGCAACTCTTTCTGCGCTCCAACCGGAATCTTTACTGCATCGACGCGATGCAGACGGCGGGTGCGGGAAACTGACAGCAACAGCAAAACATTATGAACGCAAAAATCCTCATCCTCACACTCGCGCTTGGCGCATCAACGTGCCTCCTCCCAGCGCAAGACGGCAATCAACGCCCCGGCGGGCAACGTCCTCCCGGCGGCCAGGGTGGCCCCCAGGGTGGCGGGCCAGGTGGCGCGGACGGGCAACGCGGCGGTCCCGGCGGCGCAGGCATGCGCATGCCGAATCCCATCGTCGAGTCGCTCGACCTTAACAAGGACGGCACGATTGACGCCGACGAGATCAAGAAGGCCAGCCAGTCCTTGAAGTCACTCGACAAGAACAGGGACGGACAAATCACTGCAGAAGAATACCGCCCGCAACGCCCTGGCGGTCCTGGCGGTCCCGGCGGTCCTGGCGGCCAAGGCGGACGCCCGCCAGGTGGTCAAGGCGGCGAGAACCGTCCCCAGCGCCCTGCTGAAGAGAAGTAACTGCATCAGTCGAAAAGGCGGCGCCAGCGATGGCGCCGCCTTTTTTGTTCAGCAACAGACCCCCTCCCCTTCCGATCAAAGAGCGGGTGACCTGGCGGGCTTTTACGACTTGATGGCCGCAGAGCGACCGGACACCGTTGGGCCATGCTGCGACCGTCGAAGAAATACTCCGTTTACGATCTGAGACAACTCAAGGGCAAATGCTGCCTCACGCACATCCATGTGAAGTCGCCCGAGGAAGCCGCCGCCGCCGAGGAAGCCGGCGTGGACCTGATGAGTTGCAGCTTCGATTCACCTGAAGCGCAGGCGCGCCTGCCGAAGCTCGTGGCCGCCGCACCGAACAGCTTTCTCTCCTGCGCCACGCCGCACGGACTCGCCTCTCCGGAGGAGGGCATCCGCGTCGGCTTTCGTGCGCTCGAGCTGGGCGCCAGCTCGGTGTATTGCTCCGCCAGTCCTTCCATCATCGAGGCGATGGCGCGGGAGGGAATTCCGGTGGTGGGCCATCTCGGTATGGTGCCGCGACACGCGACGTGGACGAACGTCCGTGCCATCGGCAAGACCGCCAGCGAAGCGAAGCAGCTCTATGCGCAGATGAAGCGTCTGGAAAGCGCCGGTGCCTACGCGGCGGAGATCGAATTGGTGCCGCACGCACTGGCCTCGTATCTCTGCCGGAGGACTTCGCTGCTGCTGATGTCGCTGGGTTCGGGCAGCGGATGCGATTCGCAATTCCTGTTCTCCGACGACATTCTCGGCGACTACGACGAGCGCATTCCGCGTCACGCGAAGGCTTACAGAAATTTCCTCAATGAATACCGGCGGCTGCAGGAGGAGCGTATCGCGGCGTTCAAGGAATACGCGGCGGACGTGAAGGGCGGGCGCTTCCCGGAGGCGCAGCATCTGGTGAACATGGATGAGGCGGCCTTGCAGCAGGCCATCGAGGCCATCGAGGGTGACGGCGTGCGTTGATCGCCAGGCGCAGAACGCAGGAGGATCGGGCCGCTTTACGGCTTGGCGTCGGCGGAGGAACGAGTCGCCGATTGCATGAGATATATCCGCGTCGCGGTGCGAATCAGCAGACGGTCGCCAGCGAGTGCCGGGGTGGCCATGCACATGTCGTCGTCCGCGAGCTTGTTGGTGTGGAGCAATTCGAATTTGTCGCCGGCGCGGAGCACGAAGCAGATGCCGTCCTCGTTCAGGCAGAAAATCTTTCCGCCCGCGGCCCATGGCGACGCGGTGAAGGCGAAGCCGTTTGGCAATCGCTCACGGTCGTAGATCACCTTGCCGGTCTTCGCCTCGAAGCAACTCACCAATCCGCGATCGTAGAGAACATAGAGGCGTCCCTCGTAAAAGAGCGGCGATGGGTTGTATGGGCCGCCCACCGGATTGGACCAGGCGATGAATTCGTTGTTGGTCTCGCCCGGCTTGAGGGTGATGTCGCCGCTCGCGCCGGGGCGGATCGCGTAGAGCGGGCGGAGTTTGTCTCCCACGTAACCCGAGGTGACGAAGAGCAGTCCATCGCCCGTGAACGGTGTGGGGATGGCGATGCTGGACATGCCGCGCAAGGACCACAGCAGTTTGCCGTCGAGATCGTAGCTGCGCACGGCACGGGTGCCCGGCGTGATGAGTTCAGTGCGCCTACCGCTTTCCCAGATGAAGGGCGTGGCCCAGTTGCTCTTCTCGTCACGGTCCACGCGCCAGAGTTCCTTGCCTGTCTTCGCGTCGAGAGCAAGCAGTTCCGCACGTTCATCGTTGTCGTTTACGAGGAACAGTTTTCCGCCATGCAACACCGGTGACGCCGCCGTGCCCCAGCCGTAGCGAGTCTTGTGCGGTTCGAGCATCTTTGACCAAACCTCTTTGCCCTCGAGCGTGAAGGCAAACACGCCCACGTTGCCGAACAGGGCGTAAATCCGCTCGCCATCGGTCACGGGCGTCTCCGCCGCGTAGCTGCTCTTGAGATGGATGGAGGTTTGCGGCGCGCCTTGATGAACTGTCTTTTCCCACTGCACCCTGCCGGTCGTGAGATCGAGGCAGAGCACCTTCCAGAGATGCTCGGACTTGGGCGGCTCGATTCTCTCGCCACCGAAATACAGTCCCTTCTTCGGCTCCTCGGACTGGCCGGAATTGATCACCGTCGTGAGAAAGACGCGGTGGCCCCAGACAATCGGCGACGACCAACCGCGGCCCGGAAGCTCGCTCTTCCACGCCACGTTCTCCGTGGGCGACCAACGATCGGGAAGGTGGGTTCCACTCCCGATGCCTCGCGCGTTCGGTCCGCGAAACTGCGGCCAGTTCGTTTGCGCCTTTGCGAAGGCGAGCGAGAGCAACAAGGCGAGAGAGCAGATGAAATTTCGATGTCTCATGATTCAAACGGCATCACCGATTCAGCCAACTCACCATGGTGCGCGTCACGAAGTCCGCCGCGTCCTGCTGCACCCAATGGTCGGCATCAGGGACGGTCACCAGGGTGAAATCTTTTTCGACGTATTGCCAGTTGCCGTTCAGGGCGGCCTGGCCCAGCGCCTTGTCTTTCAGGCCGTGCATCACGAGCACCGGGCACTGCACTTTCACCAAGGGCGAGGTGTCTTCGGTGTACGGCTCGCGGGGATAATTGCGCTTGTAGTAGTTCAGCATCGCTTCGAAATCCGAGCGGCGGAACGCCTCCACATAACGTGACTTTGCGGCGGGATTCTTGATCCAGAAGGTCAGGCCCTCGGCAGTGAGATTCGTGTGCGCTCCCTCTTGTTGGAATCGCCGGGCGTAGGCGCTGTTCTTCTTCTGTTCCGGGTTGGTCGCCAGTTCGCGGCTGAGCCCGCGCGGGTGCGGCAGGTTCAAGATCACGAGCTTCTCTGTCATCTCCGGCCGGGTCATGGCGAAGGTCCACGCCACCATCCCGCCCCAGTCGTGCCCCACGATGATTGCTCGATCCCGTCCGCGCGCGCGAATCACCGCCGCGACATCGGACACGAGGAGCTTCATGTCGTAATTCTCCACGCCCTTGGGACGGTCGCTGAGATTGTAGCCGCGCTGGTCGATGGCGACGACCTCGTGGTCCTTGGCCAGCGCCGTCATCTGCACGCGCCAGGTCAGCCAGCAATCCGGAAAGCCGTGGATCATCACCACCAGCGGTCCCTGGCCGAACTGCGCGTAATGGATGCGCACGCCGTCATTCGTGGCGTAGCCGTGCGTCACCTTGCGTTCGATGTCGAGCAGCGCGGGATCGTCCGCTGCGCGAGCGCACGGTGTCGTCAGGAGAAAAACACCAACGAGGCCGGCAGCGATGAGAGCATTCCTCCGCATCATCGTGTGTCTCATGGTTTGTCCGGGGATGGAATGGATTGGGAAGCGCTCGCGGTTTTCGTTTCACCCGAAGGCTTGGCGTCCGGGTAGGTGTAGCGACAGGAGGCGAAGAACATCTCGTTGAAGGTCTGGTCGCCCCAACCGACGGTCTTGGTCGGATCGGGATTGTTGAGATTCAACGATGAGTTGTCCCACGCGGCTTCGACGATCAGTTCGGTTCCCTTGGGCAATCGCTTCGGTTCCTTCAGCTCGTAATTGCGCTGCCAGTCGAAGCGGTAATTGGGCACGTTGAGCAGGACTTCCTCCGTGCCGTCCGGATAGCGTGCGGTGTAGCGCATCCATTTTCCGCGAAGATGCATGTGCGGATTCATGGTGTAGAGCAGCGCGTCCTTGTCGAAGCGGCGCGACTTCTTCGTCACGAACTCGGAGGCACCCGGCGGAATCGAGAACTTGTAATCAATCAGCACGCTCGACCGCAGCTCGTGCTTGGGCGGCTCCTTGGAGAGATACAGGCCGAGCCGCGAGCGATCCGTCTCCGCCTTGCCCGACGCGGTGTAGTGCAGTTGAAAAACAATCTGGGAACCCGCCTTCAACCGAATGCCGAGCCCCGTCGGCAACAGGTCCGGTCCCATGCCGGGAGCGTAGCCGGTCAAAGACTTCCCGTTCTTGTTCCGATCTTCGCCCGGCAGGATGGTGGTGGCGATGATGTGATGCAGCACGCGCGTGTTGCCCGGCACGATCTCGGTCGCGCGCAGCCAGACGTCCTCCGTGTTGGGCGCATCGACCGTGATGTAGCGGTAGTCAAAGACACCCTCGGCGGCGACGGATTGCTCCGGGATGTTCACCACGTAGTCCGGCTTGCCCAATTTCCACTCCGGCAGCTCCGGTTGATAACCGACTAACGGATCTTCTCCAGTGCCGCGCGGCGCGCCAGCGTCGATCCATTGCACCAGCGTCCGGGTGTTCTCGGTCGAGAGGGAAAAGTCGTTGCCGAACTTGCCCACGTGCGGGTCGGCCTGCCACGGCGGCATCCGGCGCGTGACCAGCACTTCGCGCATCATCTCTGTCCAGCCGCGCACCTTCTCGTGACTCGACATCGCGAAGGGTCCGATGCCGCCGCGCGTGTGGCACTGGACGCAATTCGCCTTGAGCATCGGCGCGATGGTTTCGGAGTAGGAAGCGACCGCGGCCTTGCTGTAGGTCACGACGCAACCAGGTGCCGAAGTCACCTCAGTCTTGATCGCTTCTCCGGCGAGCAGCGAATCGAGCGCCTCTTTGAGATACGCATGCTGGGCCTCGGGCTTCTGTGTCTCGTAGCTCAGACGATCGTCGATGGCGCCGCGGTAGCGAATGCGCCAGCTATTCGGCTCGATGACGATCGCCTCGCCGGTGCGGGTGATGTTGAGCGCTTTGGCCGCGAGTTGTGTTTCGTCCAGGAGAATGGGCAGGTCGATGCCGAACTCGGCGGCTTCCTTGGCGACCTCGGCCCGGCTGTCCTGCGAGTTGGCGTTAATCATCCAGAAGATCACGCCGTTCGTGGCGTAGGCGTCGCGCAGGCGTTTGAGTTCCGGCACGCGCTTGCGGACGAGGGGGCAGCCGTTGCCCTGGACGAAAAGGACGATGGCCTTCGTCGCCGGATCCTTCGCGTAATAGTACAAGTGGCGAAACGCGCCCAGGTGATCAATGAGCGCGAAATCCTTCACTTGGTCGTTCAGCTTGGCGGGGATCGAAGGGGGCTCAGCCCGCAAGCCGTCGCAAAGCAACAAGCTGAGGAGCGCCAGGATCAATCGCGAAAAGAAGGATGAGGCTCGGGTCTTAGGTTTCATAGTTCTTGATCCTTAGCCAGAGTTGGTGCCCGGTTCAAGCCTTCGTCAATCATCGTTCACTGCTCCCGCGCGAAAATGCGTGTGCGCAAGGAAGCGAGGAACACCAGCGTGTCTTTCACCCGGATGTTCAGGTTCGCCTGGTTACGGTGAAGGCGGAAAGCTTCACTCGTATTTTGAGACCGGCGGTTTGCCGCCCTTGCCCCATTTCTCCCAGCCGGGAATCGGGTGTTCCTTCATGATTTCTTCCACGGAATAGAAGTCCTGACGTTCCTTGGTGCGTTCACGCAGGGCCGCCACCTGTTCCTGGCTGATGGCGGGGAGGTCGTTACCGAAGGATTGCCGGACGTAGGTGAGCGCGGCGGCCAGTTCTTCGTCGTTGAGGAAGACGCCGAAACCGGGCATGGGCGGAACTCCCTTGGAAGGATCGTAGCGCTGGCCGGCTATTTCGACCGGACCCCAAAGCCCTTTGAGCGTGACCTTGATCAATCGCTCGTCATCGGTCAGCCACGGATTGTTCTTCGCGGTGAGCGGCGGGTAAACATCCTTCATCCCCTGCCCGTTGAACTGGTGGCAGGTGGCGCAGTGGGAGTCACGAGTGAAAACTTCGCGGCCGAGGTTGTAGGTCTTCAACGCATCGCCCGTAAGCCGGCGGGTGGGTCCGAAGACCTGTAGCTCGGGCGGAGGCGGGGCGGAGCCGATCTTGTATTTGCCATCGAGGTAGGCGCGGGCATTGGGGTTGTCTGCCAGCTTGAGAGTTTTATCCGATTTCAGCGCGGTGACTTCATCCTTCAAAGAGGATTCCAAAATCTGTTTCGTCACCGGGCCCATCCAGCGATCCAGCGGATGCTTGAGGGCTTCGAGGACGACCCGGGCGCCGTCTGCGTTGTCGAGCCACGAGGCGGCGACGATGGCTTCGAGACGGACGCGGCCATGAAAGTCATTGGCCGCGCGCATGAGGATGGGGATGGCCCCGGGAATCTGATGGGTGGAGAAGCGCAGGACGTTCACCGCCGCAGCCCGGGCCTGATGCGCCTTCGCGCCGAGCAATTGCTGGATCAGGGCGACGTCCGGCTTGTTCTGCGCCCAGGTGACCCAGAGGGCTTCGCAAAGGTGGTGCTCGTAGCGCGGGTCGGATTTGTCGAGTTTCGCCGCCCAGCCTTTCACGGCAGGAATGACTTCACTGGCAGGGCGGCCGCGCAACTCGCGGCGGGTGCGGTAGCGCGAGCGGTACTCGGGGAGCTTCAGATTCTCGAACAACTCGGCGAGGGTGGCGCCGGCGATCTTCGCGGGCTTCACCAGCGGGCGGCCCGTGGCGGTGATGCGGTAGATGCGTCCGTGATCATGGTCACGGTTCGGATCGCGCGCGTTGTGCTGCATGTGGCCGACGAGCGCGTTGTGCCAGTCGATGAAGTAGAGCGAACCGTCCGGGGCGAACTCGAGGTCCACGGGACGGAAGTTCGGATCGCTCGAACTCAGGAGGTCGCCTTCGAGTTTGCCGGTGAAGCCAGAGTTGTCCTCCTTCACCGAGGCCATGTGGATGCCAAGGAAGCCGATGCTGTTGCAGGTCATGTAGTGACCCTGCACCGCCTCGGGAAAATGGCGCGAGGAGACGAACTCGGAGCCGGAGGTCGGCCGCGAGCGTTTCGGCACGAATGTCCCGGCCTGCTTGATCTCAACGCCGTATGGCATCCGGGCCGAGACGGGCAGGCTCCAGTAATTCTCACCACTGGAGGCGTCGGCGATGAAGCCCTGCTCCCAGTCGTCGAAGGCGTAGCCCCACGGATTGTTCAGGTCGGTCTGGATGTGGCGTTCGAGGCGGAAGCTTTTCGGATCGAACCGCCACGCGCCACCATCATTGCACCGACGCGGGCCGTAGGGAGTTTCCACCTGGCTGTGGAGAAAGCGCCCTTCCAGCAGATAGAACGCGCCGGAGGCATCCGCAGTGTAGGCCGAGATGGCGTGATGCGTGTCGTGCGTGTCGAATCCGTGCATCAGGATGTCCATGCGGTCGGCGTGGTCGTCCTTGTTCGTGTCCACCAGCAGACAGAGGTTCGGTTCCTGGGAGAGATAGACGCCCTCGGGCGCGAACTCGAAGCCGATCGGCAGATGCAGGCCGCGGGCGAAGACCGTCTGTTTGTCCGCGCGACCGTCCCCGTTGGTGTCTTCGAGGATGAGCAGCTTGTCATCCGGCCGGGAGTCGCCCGGCTTGTAGTGCGGATAGGTGGGCATGACGGCCACCCAGAGGCGGCCCTGGTTGTCGAAGGACATCTGGACCGGGTTCTTCATGTCCGGGAATTCCTTTTCGGATGCGAACAGCTCGACCTTGTAGCCCGGCATCATCGTGAAGCTTTCTATGGCTTTCGCGCCGTCGAGGTATTCAATGGGGCGGTTGAAATTGGAGGGAACGGGCGGGAGTTTGTGCGTGCCGGAGTCATCCACCGCGATCTCCTTCTTCAAACCCAGCGCGACGGCGTGGATTAATTCGTCGCGCAGCGCCATCATCTCGCGGGTCTTCTGAATCTCGTCCGGATAATTCTGCGGCCCGTAAGGATCGTAACGCTGCCCGTGGGTGTGGACGCCGTTCACGAGGTTGTAGTCGTTGTTCCAGAAATAATCCTTCTCCTTCACGGCGGCGTTCACCAGCGCGGGCGTGGATTTTGCGCGGTGCTTCTGCGGCCCATACATCGCGTCCGCCAGCCACACGGCGATCTCCTGATAACCAGCCTCTGACGGGGCAAATCCGTTAATCGTCAGCGGGGCAATTCCCTTCCTGCCGTAGCGCGCCTTCGACGGCGTAAACAAATCCACGAAGGTCACCTTGTGCTTTGCGGCGACCCTGCGAATGGCGTCCGTGTAGAGCGCCAGGTTCGCGTTTTCCGTTTTCCCATCAGGCAGGTCGCGCGTGGCGGAGAGGTTTTCAAAGGCGATAGGCGAGACGAGCACCAGCCGGGACGCGACCTGGCCATTGTAGGCCTTGCTCAACGTGTGTCTGGCGAAAGCGTCGAGTTCGCTTTCGAAATTTGCCACGCGCGCGGCGCCGTCGAAGGACTCGTTGTAGCCAAAGAACGCCACGATCGTGTCAGCCTGGAGATGCGTGAGCCACTGGTCCGGCGTGGGGAAGAAACCCTTGCCGTTGTGCATCGCCAGCTCGGGATGGAACTGGGCGGCATCCGGAAACGCCCACTGCGAGACGCGTGCTGGATGCGGGCGGAAGGCCGGGGTGTCACCCGGGCGGCCCATGTTGCGGACAAACAGCTTTTCGCTGGGATAGCGCAAGTGCAGTTCGGTCTCCATGCGGCTGTAATATACGTCGCGTTCCGCGAGACCGTTTCCGATGAACACGATGCGCTCGCCCTGCGCCGGTGCCGCGACTTTCTGGGAACGGGTCGACACGGCGGCTGACGGCTGGTTGGTCGGGGCGTGAGGGCGACGGTTGGCGGATGCCGCAAAAGCCGTCGTCGTCAGGGCCAGCACGGCAAGGAGGGAGATCAGTTGTGATTTCATGGATTAATGTTTTCTGCAATCAGCCTACAAAGAGCGGGCGCAAGTGCCGCTCAAAAATATTCTCTGTGACCTGCTTCGCCACGATGGCTTCGTTCGCCTGCAGGAGATTCAAGTATCGAGGCCCCGCCTTGGCGGCGAGCTTGAAGGAGACGTGCAACAACTGGCGCACGTGGGCGTTGAAGTCGGGATGCTTCGGAATGTGCCGCAAGGTGCTGGCGAACTTCAGACCGCTCCAGCCATTCACCGTCTCCGCGCCCGGCAG
>JANNEF010000122.1:0-12354 GCA_031378375.1 Verrucomicrobiota bacterium
CATCCTGCTGGCCACCAGACCGTCCTGGCTGCCGAGCCAGACAAAAACCTCAAACCCGCCCTCTTGTTCACAAATCGTCCAAAATGAGTTTGTCCTGCTTTGCTAACTACAAAAAAGTCCTGCTTTGAAAACTACGCGGCACATCCAAACATTTACCTTGCCAGCCGCCGCCGGATCGGCATACTCGGAACTGTCCCACCGGATAACTCATGAAAGCGAGCGCACGCCATACCATCCATGCCAGAAAAGCGCTCATGGCCCGCAACCTGACCGGCCCGCAGATCTTTCGGAAAGATTCGCCAACTTTCCGCGTAACTTCCATCGCCTTTGAGGTCAGTAACCATTGAAACCGGATTCGGCCTCTCACCGAGGGGCCGCGCCCGAACGAACAGACGCTTATGAAAACAACCTTCCTCAAACTCCTCCTGCTCGCCGCCCTCGCGTGCGGCGCGCTCCGCCCTGCGGCGCACGCGGCCATCTACACTTGGAATAGCCCCAACTCCGGCACCTGGGGCGATCCCCTCAACTGGGCGGTGCTTCCGGGTGGTCCGCCCCTTCTCATCACCGACACCGCGAATCTCTTCGGCCTGGTCGGTGCGGACCTCGGTCTGACCGTGCCGTTCACGCCGTTCACGCCCTTCGGCATTGACAGCATCGTCATCGGCAACGCCCCGACGGATTCCTGCACCCTCTTTGACATCTCGAATACCGGGTCGCCGCCGACCGGCTGGAACCTGTTGACGGTGACCACCGCCATCACGATGAATGACGGGCGGGCGGTCTTTTACAGCACAATGATCGACACCCCTTTGCTGACGGTGAATGGGGGAAATCTGGAAATCACCGATACCAACGTGTTCCGGGCAATTACCGTGGACATCAACAATGGCGGCGTCCTGTGCGCCGGCGCTTCCGCGCCCGGCGGGGTGGTCAGCGCGGGGAATTGGAACGTGAACGTCGGCGGCACGCTCAATGTCCGGGGAACCATCATCGGCTCGGTCAATCTCCTGGGGGGAATCAACGGCGGTTGCAGCATCGGCACCGCCATCATCAGCGGCTCACTGGTTCAAAGTCCCAGCAGCACCACGACTTTCGAGTTGGACACCTGTTGCACCGTGGGCGGCGGCGTCAACGACCTCATTTCCGTCATCGGCAACCCCGGCCCTCCTGTCGCGCCCGGTGATCTGACCCTCGACGGCACCCTCAATGTCATTGCGTATCCGAATTTCGGAGCTGGGACCTACACGCTGTTCACCTACACAGGCGCCTTGACCGACAACGGGCTCACCTTCGGCTCCATGCCCGCCGGCTACTCCTACTTCCTCGACATCTCAACACCGGGGCAGGTCAAGTTGATCGTGGTTTCCGCCCTCTCCCTCACCCGCCCAGCCAACCCCGACGTGACCTACGACTTCAACAACGGGCTGGTGCCGCCGGGCACGGCCATCTCCGGCAGCGCGGCGGTGGATACGAGCGGCGGGGTGGGCAACAGCGGCGCGCTCAAGCTGACCGATGCCGCGAACAGCCAGATCGGTGTGTTCGTCGTCAACGATTTCCGCGCCGGCGCGCAAGTCACCGGCTTCTGCGCCGCCTTGCGCGTGCGGGTGGGCGGTGGCACCGCGCCCCCGGCCGACGGCTGGAGTTTCAATTGGGCGACCGACCTGGTGCCGGTTCCCGCCTTCGTGATCGGCGAGGAAGGCTACGGATCGGGGTTGACGGTGGCCTTTGACAATTTCGACGGCGCCAGCAACGGCGACGCGCCGTCGGTGAAGGTAAAGTGGGGCGGAACCCTCGTGGCCAAAGTGAACGTGACGACGATCACCACCGGGACCGCCTACGCCGACGTGTTCATCAACCTCCATCCCAGCGGCAAGCTGGACGTGATGTACGACGGGCAGACGATCTTCAACCAGCTCCCCGTGACCGGCTATACGCCGCTCTCGGGCGCGCAATTCGGCCTGGCCGCGCGCACGGGCGGCTATTACGAAACGCATTGGATTGATGACCTGTGCATCAAGGCGTTCCCGCCCCCGCCGCCCGCCATCACCCCGTCAAGCCTGACGGTGACGGTAGGTCAGAGCGCCACGTTCACTGTCAACGCCACCGGTGCCGGGCCGTTGACCTACCAATGGAAAAAGAACGGCACGCCCATTGCCGGGGCCAACAGTGCCACGCTCACGTTGGAGCACGTTACCCTGGGCGACGGTGGAAGTTTCGCCTGTGACGTCTGTGACGGTGACGGGACCAACTGCGAGGGAACCAATCTGGCGCTGTTGACCGTGGTGCCGGACAATAATCCGCCTACGCTGGTTTCCGCCGCCGCCGATTGCGTCAACTTCAAGGTGACGGTGGTGTTCAGCGAACTGCTCGATGCCGCTTCCGCCATGGACCAGTTCAGCTACGCCATCTCCGGCGGCATCCTCATTCAAAACGTGGTTCTGGCGGCGGATGGGAAAACAGTCTGCTTGTTGATCGACCTGGCCACTCCGCTCCTGCCCAGCGTCACCTACACATTGACCGTGAACGACGTGACGGACCTGGCGGGCAACACCGTCGCGCCCAATTCATCCATCCAGTTCGCCTGCCCGCCCGTCATCACCACGCAGCCGCAAAGCCAGACGGTGACGCAAGGGCAAACCGCCACGTTTATGGTATCCGCCACCGGTGCCGAGCCGTTGTTTTATCTATGGGAGATGTTGCCAGAGGGCGCGAACGCATACGGGCCCGTGGGGTGCTGCCGCGTTGTGACCCCCGGCCCGCCCGTGCAAATGACCGCTTGCTGCACGAATGGCACGGATGGCCTCCCTGTCGCGAGCGCCGGCCTCTACCGGGTTGTAGTCATGAGCCCGTTCGGCTCCGTGACCAGCGATCCGGCGATGCTGACCGTGGTGCTGCCACCGCTGCCCGTCATCACCGCGCAGCCGCAGAGCCTGACGGTGATCGAAGGCCGGAACGCCGTGTTCAGCGTCAGTGCCACCGGCGCCGGGCCGTTGGCCTACCAATGGCGAAAGGACGGCACGCCCATCCCCGGAGCCACCAGTGCCACGCTCACCTTGCACAACGTTTCCGTCGGCGACGATGGAATCGCCATCACCTGCGATGTCTGTGACGGGACCAACTGCGATATCACCAACCTGGCGATGTTGACCGTTGTCCCGGACACCGACCCCCCGCTGCTGGTTTCCGCCAACGCCGATTGCGCGAGCAACAAGGTGACGGTGACCTTCAACGAATGCTTCGATCCGATCGGGGCTTTCAACCCGACCAATTATTCCATCAACGGCGTGACGATTGTGGGCATCCTCCCCGCTGCCTACACCCCGATGCTCAACGAAGACTTCAATGCCGGCAATGGCGGTTTCACGGTCACGACGCCCTTGCCCTACGCCGGGCCGTGGGTCCATGACGCCGGCTCGGGGAGTTGGAAAGAAAACGGGCAAGGCCCGTACACCAACCAGGCGAACACCTCGCTGCTGGACAGCCCCGATTGGACCGTTCCCGCATGCGGCACCCTGCGGCTGACTTTTGTCCATCGCTACAGCTTTGAACCCGACTGGGATGGCGGCCAGGTGCGTCTCAGCGTCAATGGCGGGCTGTTCACCGCCGTGCCCCTCGCGGCCTTTTCGCAAAACGGTTACGCTGGATTGGTGTTGCCCAGCAGCACCTCGTTCCTCGCCGGGCAAGCGGCGTTCACGGCGGAATCGCCGGGCTTCGCCGCCCCCGGCTACATCACGAGCGTGGCCGATCTGGGCAGCTTCGAGGCGGGCGACACCGTGCGCGTTCAATTCGTGGCGGCATCCGATGAGAGCACGCAAGGCAACCTGCTCAACTGGGAGATTGACCGGGTGGCGCTCGCCCTCGCGGACGGCAAGACGGTCGTTCTTTGCACCGACCCGCTCGCGCTCTGCACCACCTACACGCTCACGGTGAGTAACGTGACCGACCTGGCTGGCAACACCATCTTTCCGAATCCGACCACCATCACCTTCGCCTGCCCGGCCACGGTCGTGTGCGCCGGCGACAAGACGGTGGAATGCGGCTCCGTGTGGAGCTTCAACGCGCCCACCAGTTCCTGCGCCAACGCCACCATTACCGCGCTCACCGCCACCACCAACGGAACGTGCCCGGTGATCATCACGCAAACGTGGAGCGTCACCTTCCCCTCCGGCCAGAGCAACTTTTGCAGCCAGACCGTGACGGTGGTGGACACCACACCGCCGATGCTCACCTGCGCCAGCAACAAGACGGTGGATTGCTGCGCTTCGACCATCACGTTCACGTTCCACGGCCGAGTGGACCGTCTGGATGGCCCCTTTGGGCCACAAGTGCCGCCGCCGTGGGACACGGTGAACGTGGGCGACGCCTGGACGTTGACCTACACGTTCAACCCCCTCGCGCCCGACACGGATCCGTTGCCCTTCTGGGGAATTTTTCCCGGCGCCGTTTCGTCGTTCAGCATGACGGCCGGCACCGCCTCCTCCACGCCGCAGACCGTCGGCCCCGCGTCGGCGGGGATTTCCGTCGCCAACAATCAGCCGGCGCCTAACGATCAATACAACGGCTACTTCACCTGGACGCAAAACAGCTCGCCGGTGGCGGTCGCTTTCCAGTTTCTTGATGCGACCGGCAACGCCTGGACCTCCTCGGACACGCTGCCCCGGTGCCTGAATCTGGCCGGCTTCGGACTCGCCGACTTCATGATTTCCAATGGGGGGCCATCTCCGGATATCATCCACGGCGTAATCACCAACGTGACCTGCGTCACCAACCCGTGCGTGCCGTGGCAGTTCGACGTGCCGACCGTCAGCGATGCCTGCTCGGGCACGAATGTTTCCCTCACCATGATCAGCAACACGGTCAGCGGCGCCTGCCCGCGCGTCTTCACCCGCACCTGGCGGGCGACGGATGTTTGCAGCAACAGCGCCACCTGCACGCAAGTCGTCACCGTGCTGGACACCACCCCGCCGGCGCTGACCTGCCCGACGAACTTCAGCGTCACCTGCACGAACCCGGCCGGTGCCAACGTCACTTACCCCGTCACCGCCGCCGACCAGTGCGACACGAACGTATCGGTGGTGTGCGCGCCGCCGAGCGGCAGTCTGTTCCCGCAGGGCGCGACGACGGTCCAATGCGCCGCCACCGACGCCTGCGGCAACAGCAACACCTGCGCGTTCACCGTCACGGTCCGCTGCTGCGCCCGCCTCCTGGCCGAACAAGTGGGCTGCGACACGAATGGTTCGGGCAACTTCACCTACACCTTCACGCTGCAAAATCTCTCCGGCACCAACGCCAGTTGGCTGTTCCTCGTGCCGCTGGACCCGCTGACCCTGATGCCGTCCACCAACTGCGTGAGTGTCAATCCCGGCTTCATCTTCCTGAACCCGCCGCTGGCCTCCGGCGCGAGCCAGACGCTCACCGTCACCCTGAAGCCGCTGGCCAACTGCGGCACGAACGTCTGCCTCTTGTTCACGATGCACACGCCGAACTTCGAGGAATGCTGTTCCTTCACGCACTGCCTCACGCTCGACGCCGAGGCGCCGGACGTGACGTGCGCGCCGGGCAAGACCGTCGAGTGCGACACCGAGTGGAGTTTCGATGATCCGATGGCCACCGACGCCTGCTGCGGCACCAACGTGAGCATTTCCCTCGTGGATACCATCCTGCATCCGCCCACGTCCTGCTCCACTTCCGCCACGCGCACCTGGCGCATCACGGATTGCGCCTTCAACTCCATCACCTGCGCCCAGACGGTGACGGTGGTGGACACCACGCCGCCGGTCGTGAACTGTGCGCCGGACAAGACCATTGAGTGCGATGCGCCGTTCGAATTCGATGAACCCACGGCCCTGGACGGGTGTTGCGGGACCAACGTGACCATCACCCTCGTGGACACCATCCTGCATCCGGCCACGGCCTGCTCCACTTCCGCCACGCGCACCTGGCGCATCACGGATTGCTGTAGCAACTCCACCATCTGCGCCCAGACCGTGACGACCGTGGACACCACACCGCCGGAAGTGACGTACCCACGGAGCAAGACCGTTGAATGTGGTGCTGCAGTCACCTTCGATACGCCCACGGCTTTCGATGCGTGTTGCGGCGGAACCGTGACCATCACCGTCTTGAGCGACGTCGTGCCGAGGGGCGTAGGCTGCTCCGACGCCTTCGTGCGCACCTGGCTTATCACGGATTGCTGTAGCAACTCCACCACCGTCGCCCAGGCTGTGACCGTGAGGGACACCACGCCGCCGGTTCTCACCTGCCCCGCCCCCATTACTAAGGTGGTTTGCACGAACCACGTTGCAGTGTACTACAAAGTCCTCGTCCGCGACTGCTCGCCGTCATTCACGCTCAACTGCGTGCCGCCGTCCGGTACCGTGTTCAACGCTGGCACGACCTCCGTGGCCTGCACTGCCACGGACGCCTGCGGCAACTCATCCAGTTGCTCCTTCCCAGTGACAGTCGTCGTGAACAGCCCTATCTGGCAGACGCTCCCGTGCGGCATCAACGATTGCTACGCTTGGAGCGGTTGGGAACCGGCCACGCCGGGTGCCTGCCTGAGCAGCGTCTATCCCGGCTACAATTGGAAGAGCTTTGACAGTACGACGTTGGACCGCTCTGTCGGCCACACTTGGACCTTTCCGGCGGATTGGACCATCTTCGCCGCGCAACTCTCCACGCAGGCGCGTCCGCCCGCGCCGTACCCCGGTTTCACTCTCGGCTCCGACAACGATTCGATCAATCTCGGCCTCAATTGCAACCCAGCCAATTGGCTCTGGAGTCGTTACCTTGGCAGTGGCAACGCCAGCCCCGGTCTCCTGAACACGGTGTGGAACGACGGCACTGGTTGCCAGTACCTCGTCACCTTCGACCTTGCCGCGCTCCCGCCGGTTTCTGGCCCGGCGATCAACCTCCTGCCGTATTTGAACAGCACTAGACGCCTCGACTTGCTTTACCAAGACGACACGACTGTGGACTTCGCCCACTTGCGGGTGTTGCGCTGCGCGCCGTCGGATGTGCTTGATGGCCTCGGCATCGAACTCAACAACGCCGCAATCGTCTATGGTCCGGGTGGCAGCCGGTGCATCATCCGGAACAACTCGGCCAGCGCAACCAGCGCGAGCATAGTGGGCAGCGCGGCCAGCCCGGCCAGCCCGGCCATGCGCGTGAACCTAAGACTTGGAGACGCCAGCGGCTTGCGCCTCCCGCTCGATCCCCTCACGCTGGCCGATCACCCCGGCTCGTCGATCCAATTCGGCGGCGGGGATCTGGACTTAGGCAATTTCCCCGAAGTGACTCTCAGCGCGGACACCGACGACGCGGACATCGGGGAACTCCGCCTCAGCGGCCTGCCAACGGATGTTAGCGAACTTGAACTGGAACGAGTTGCCGGTGGCCAGCTGATTCAATCCGCACGCCTTCCGGCCACGGCGGGGATGTTGCTGGCAAGCTTCTCCACCGCCGAACCCATCGTGGAACTCGCGCTGGCGAATGGTCGTGAAATGCTCGTGACAATCCTCACGGGCAACCCGCCAGTGCCCGTCACTCACCGCGTCCGCTTGCTCGGCTACAGCGGCGGCTACCCGGGCTGCTCGGTTGGCGCGACGGGCATCCCGGCGCTTGGCCTACAGGCGCCCGAACTACACGCGGTCTTTCAGGAGTCGCCCACCCGCCGCACTACCGTCCGCTTCTCCTGCGACGACAACGCCCTTGTAGAGATTTCCGGCGGCCAGTGCGTCGTCAACCCGCTTTACGCAGGCAGCGGTTTGGTGTCGCTGAACGCGAATTTTGATCCGGTGCAGGAATTCCGCGCGGTGGTGCCGTCTCCGTTCGGAACATTCAATCCCGTGCCCAGCAACGCCGTCGTCCGCCACATCGTGCGCGGCCTCATCGGCGGCGAGGAGGCAGACGTTGATCAAGTCGAGTTCACCCGCGTCACTGACGGCTGGGATGTGAACTGGAGTTCCACGCGCATTCAGCCCCTGCGCCGCATCTACTGGGTGTATGGCCCCTCCGGCGCGCATCGCTTTGAAGTGTCGGGCGCCAGCAACCTCGTCGTCACCGTGGCCGAACTACCCCTCGTGACCGGCAAGCTCGGTGGAGTCACGCCCTGCCGCCGCCAGACGTGGCCCAAACCCACCATGCTGCGAATTGCCGGCCAGATCATCCAGGCGACCGAACTCCGCCTTCTCGTCGAAGTGGAAAACTATCCTGTCACCGGCCTTACCGGCCTGCGCCTGGAAGCCACCAACGCGGAGAGCCTGATGGTTTCCGGCTTTGGAACCGGCCCGGATGAATTCGTCTTCGGCTTGCCTGAAATCAGCAGAAACGACCTGCTGATTCGCTGGACCGGCTTCGGTGGAGTGCTGGAAGAAGCAACCAACATCACCGGCCCGTGGACGCCCACGCCCGGCCAATTCGAGCAGACGCAAGGGGAAGTGCGAGTGCCGGTGAACCCGGCGATGCCCACTAAGTTCTTCCGCGTGCGCGGAAACTGATCCGCTGAAGCGAACCAGAACACGGGGCACGGATGCCCCGCAAACCGTCAGGCTGGAAACCTGACCCACCCACGCTGGCGGTCCGGCCCCTCACCGCCTCAACGTCCGCCAGCCTGTGGGTGCCCCGCACTTTTGCTCTCACACGCCGAGGCGGCCTGAAGGCCGCGCGCCGGAGAAGTGGTAATGGATCGCAGCGAGCATGACTTAACCGAATCCATTCAGTTCAACCACGAATGGACACGAATAAAGACGGGCTTTGCATTGGTGTCTGCAATGCCGCGCCTGCGTTCACCACGCAGTGGCCAGGGATTTGTCCGCCAGCACGGCTCCCGCCGAGGCGGATTCGTACTACAATAATGATAGTTCGCGCACTTCCGACAAGAAGTTTCACCGGCAGCGGAGCGCGGGTGGACGCAGCCCACGCCAACTCTTATGAGCCGCTCCGGTTCACCGCAGAGGCGGGGAGAGCGCAGAGGTTTTCTGGCCGGCGATCTCTGTGTCCTTCCCGCCTCTGCGGTGTCACCGGGTGTTTCCATTGGTGGCGGCTTGGCCGCGCTGGGTCCATTGGTGTCCATTCGTGGTTTCCTTCCGCATCGTTCCGGCTTACCCCACATTTAGGTTGGCCAAGAGCGCGGGCACTTCGTTTAATCCCTCCGCAAACACGAACCGCGGCGTGCAGTTGGCGCGTCATCGAAAGACAACATTTATGAGTGAAAAAATTCTGGCGGGCAAAGTCGCGTTGATCACCGGCGCGAGCAAGGGACTGGGCCGGGCGATGGCGCTCGCGCTGGGCGGCGCGGGCGCGCGGCTGGCGCTGGTGTCGCGCAATGTCGAGCAGTTGCACGAAACCGCCGGCGCCGTCCGCGCGCTGGGCGCGAAGGCCGAGGTGTTCCGCGCGGATGTGACGGACGAGCGGCAGGTGAAGCAGCTTGAACAGGCGGTCGTCGGCGGCTTTGAAAAAATCCAGATCCTCATCAACAACGCCGGCATCAACATCCGCAAGCCCGTCACCGAGTTCACCCTGGCCGAGTGGCATCAGGTCGTGGACACGAATCTCACCGGCGCGTTTTTGTTGAGCCGCGCGTTCGTGCCGCACATGACCGGGCAGGGCTACGGGCGCATTCTGAATCTCACTTCCATCATGAGCCACGTCGCCATCGCGGGGCGCACCGCCTACGCGGCGAGCAAGAGCGGCCTGCTCGGCTTCACCCGCGCGCTGGCGCTGGAACTGGCACCGGAGCAAATCACCGTCAACGGCATCAGTCCCGGTCCCATCGCCACCGAGATGAACAAGCCCATTCTGGAGAACCCGGAGTTGAACGCGCAGTTCATTTCCAAAATCCCGCTGGGCCGCTGGGGCAAGGAGGAGGAGATCGGGCAACTGGCGCTTTACCTGTGCTCGCCCGCCGCGGGCTTCATCACCGGCACGGACTTCCTGATTGACGGCGGTTGGACGGCGCAATGAATCCCCCATGAGCCGCGACCGCATTCTCGTCACCGGACCCGGCGGGCGCGTCGGGCCACAGATTGTTCCGCTGCTGCGCGAGCATTTCGCGTTGCGCCTGCTGGACGCCGCGCCGCTGAAAACCATTCCCCTCGCCGGCGACGATGAGTTCGTGCAGGCCGACATCCGCGACTTCGACGCGCTGCGGCGCGCGTGCGACGGCGTGAAGGCGCTCGTTCATCTCGCCGCGATTTCGGACGAAGCCGACTTTCACACGCGCCTGTTGCCGGTGAATCTGGAGGGCGTCTATCACGCCTTTGAAGCCGCGCGGCAGGCGGGTGTGAAGAAAGTCGTCTTCGCGAGCACGGGGCAGACGGTGCTCGGCTACCGGTCGGGTGAGTGGGTGACGACCGACATGCTGGCGCGGCCCTCGACGGTTTACGCCTGCACGAAGATGTTCGGCGAGGCGCTGGCCCGCTACTACTCGGACCAGCATGGCATGTCCATGATCGTGATCCGGCTTTGCTACTTCCGCGCGTATGAGGATCCGCTGTTGCGCGAGCCGGGCCATTCCGTCCAGCGCGAATGGTGCAGCCCGCGCGACCTCACGCAACTCCTCGTCAAGTCCATCCGCGCCGACGTGCCCTTTGGAATTTTCTTCGGCGTGTCGAACAACACCGGGCGCTTCTGGGACATCAGCAACGCAAAACAGCTCCTCGGCTACGAACCGCGCGACAACGCGGCGGACTATCTGAAAGCGTAACGACCTTCCCGGCGTCCCTGAAGCCGGGGCCGATCAACCGTCATCTTTCAGTCGGCGGCGGCGCAATGCGCGGAGTGTCTTCTCGCGGTTGGCGCTCCAGTGTTTCCACGCGCCGGGCCAGTTGTTCATTGGTCGCCAGTGTCGTCGCCAGCAGTTGCTGGTTGCGGACGATGGCGTCGTGCCGTGCGACAGCGTCGCGAACGGTTTGCAGGAATTCCTCGCGCTGCCAGGGCTTGAGCAGGAAGCGGAAAATCTCGGCCTTGTTGATCGCGTCAATGACCGTGTTGAGGCTCAGGACGGCGGTGATCAGGATGCGGGTCGCGTCGGGTTGGATCTGTTTGACCTCGGCGAGGAACTCCAGGCCGGTGAGTTCGGGCATCTGCTGGTCGCTGAGGACGGCGGCAAAGTCTTGTTGGCGCAACAACTCCAGCGCTTTCACCGCGTCGGAGGCGGTGGCGACGACGTAGCCTTGCTGGCGCAGCGTGTCGCGCAGGGCGACGAGCACGATCTCTTCATCGTCCACCACGAGCAGGCGTGGGGCGGGGCGGGGCGGGATGGCGTTGCCGGGCGCACTCACGGGCGGTCTCCACGCTCGATGCCCAGGGTGGCGTCGAGTTTTTTGAGGATGACTTCCTCCGACATGTCGGCGGTGAGAATCAGGTCGGCGCGTTGCAGGAATTGGGTTTCCAATTCGTCCTGATTGCAGCCGATGATTTGCAGGATGATTTTGAGCGGAAGCTTTCGCTGGCGGATGAAATTGACGAGCGCGGGCGTGCCCGTCTCCCGCGCTTCGACCTGCACGATGACCGCGTCAAATTGCGTGTCACCGCTGGCCAGGCGGTCTTCGGGTTGGTCCGTGGCGGTCACGACCTGGTAATTGTGCAGGCGTAGGAATTCCGCGGTGGCGTCGAGTGATTTGCCGCAATGACCCGCGAGCAGGACGCAGCGCCGCCGCGCGCGGGGATGCTCGCGCGCCGCATCGGCCTCGGTGAAATCGGCCTGCGGCAGCCACACCCCGAAGGTGGTGCCGGCACCCTCGGTGGATTCGACGGAGATGGCGCCGTGATGTTTTTCCACGAAGAGCCGCGCGTTGTAGAGGCCGAGGCCGGAGCCTTTGTTCATCGCCTTGGTGGTGAAGAAGGGATCGAAGATGGAGGCCAGTTGGTGGGGCTTGATGCCGCAACCGTTGTCGGTGACGGTCAGGCTCGCGCCGGGCAGGCGGGGCAGGGTGCCGTGAACGTGCGCGAGGGCGGGGCGCTCCGGATGCGCGCCGGTTTGGAAGCGCAGCTTGCCGCGATCCGGCATGGCGTCGGCGGCGTTGAGCGCGAGGTTGATGATGACCTGGCGGAACTCGACGGCGTCCACGTAGAGTGGCAGCGGCGTCGCGGACAGTTGCGTCGTCACTTCAATGCGACGGGGGATGACCTGCCGCAGCAGTTCCACGGTGTCGGCGGTGATTTCGTTCAGGTCGTGGTAATTGCAGTCGCCCATCTTGCCGTGGTGCAGGTGCAGGAGGCGATGGATGAGCTGGCTGGCTTGACGTCCGTTCTGGTTGATCAATCCCAACCCCTCGTGGAACGGGTGCGCCGCGTCCACCTGCGCCAGGAACGATTCGCTCAGTGAAATGATCCCGGCCATCACGTTGTTGA
>JANNEF010000176.1:0-39104 GCA_031378375.1 Verrucomicrobiota bacterium
TCGGGCACAGGATGAGTTTGGTGAGGCCATCCGTGCGGTCGAACGTCAGCGCGCGACCCGAGGCGCTCCAGGGGAACTTGGCGACGGTAATGGGAATGTCCTTCGCCCGCGCTTCGCCCTCGGTGAGGCCGCACCACGCAACTTCCGGGTCGGTGAAGACGACCGCCGGGATGACGACGTCGCGGAATTCTGCGTCGCCGCCGGTGATGTTCTCGACGGCCACGCGCGCCTCGCGGCTGGCCTTGTGGGCGAGCATCACGCCGCCCGCGATGTCGCCGATGGCGTAGATGCCCGGCACGCTGGTCTGCTGGCGTTCGTTGACCTTGATGAAGCCCTTCTCATCGCGCTCGACCTTGGTGTTCTCCAAACCGAGATCATCGCAGTTGGGCGCGCGTCCGACGGCGACGAGGACGCGGTCGTAGAGTTCCTCGGTCGCCTGGCCGGCGTTGTCGAAGGTGACTTTGATCTTCGCGCCCGCCGTGGCCATCTTCGAGACTTTCGTGTTGAGGCGGACTTGCTTGAAATGTTTCTCCGCGTGGCGCATCACCGGGCGGACGAGGTCCGCGTCCGCGCCCAGAAGAATCGAATCCATCGCCTCGACGACAACGACCCGGCTGCCGAGCGCAGCATAGACGGCGCTCAATTCCATGCCGATGTAACCGCCGCCCACGACCAGCAGGTCCGCCGGAATCTCCTCCAGCGCCAGCGCCTCGCGCGAGGTCATGATGCGCGGATTGCCGAGGTCAAAGGCCTTGGGCATGGCGGATTTCGAGCCGACGGCGACGATGGCCTGCTCGTATTGGATGAAGGACTGGCCCTCGGTCGTCTCGACGCGCAGGGTATGCGAGTCCTCAAAGTGACCGCGTCCGCACACCACCTGCACGCCGCGTTTCTGCGCGAGCGCGGCGATGCCGGCGCCGAGCTTGGAGAGAATGCTTTCTTTCCACGCGCGGAGTTTGTCCAGATTGATGGCCGGTTCGGCGAAGGTGATGCCGCGCGCGGCCGAGTCGCGGGCGTCGCCGATCAACCTGGTCGCGTGGAGCAGCGCCTTGGACGGGATGCAGCCGCGATTGAGGCAGACGCCGCCGAGCCGTTTCTCCTGCTCGACAAGGATGACTTTTTTGCCGTGGTCCGCCGCGTAGAACGCCGCCGCGTAACCACCGGGACCGCCGCCGACCACCACGAGTTCTGTCTTGATTGGTTCCATGTGAAAAATTCCCAAGGCCGCCGCGTCCTAGAGTTGGACCTCCGCTTCGTTGAAGTTCTCCAGCGCCGCGACGAGGTCCACCGCGAAGCGCGCCGCCGTGCCGCCGTCAATCACGCGATGATCGTAGGCGATGGCCAGCGGCAGCATCAGGCGCTGCTCGATTTTGCCGTCCCGCACCACGGCCTTCAACGCGCCGCGCCCCAGGCCGAGGATCGCCACCTCCGGTTTGTTGACGATGGGCGTGAAGTGCGCGCCCCCGATGCCGCCCTGATTGGAGATGGTGAAGGTGCCGCCTTTCATTTCGTCGAGGGACACTTTCCGTGCGCGGGCCTTGTCCGCCAGTTCACTCACTTCGCGGGAGAGTGTCAGCAGGCTCTTCTGGTCCACGTCGCGGATGACGGGGACGAGCAGGCCCTGCTCCGTGTCCACCGCCAGGCCGAGGTGAAAATAATCCTTGAACACGATCTCCTGCGCCGCTTCGTCGAGGCTGGCGTTGAAGATGGGATGCTGCTTGAGCGCGGCGACCACGGCCTTGAGCGCGAAGGCAGTCAGCGTGAGTCGCGCGCCCTGCTTTTCGTAAGCGGGCGCATGGCGTTTGCGAAGCTCCGTCAGCGCGGTGATGTCTGCCTCGTCGAACTGCGTGACGTGCGGGATGCTGTTCCAGTTTTCCACCATGCGGCGGCTGATGGTCTGGCGCAGTGGTGTGAGCGGTTGGGTGCGCACGGCGCCCCACTTGGAAAAATCCACACGCTCGGTGGACGCGCTGGCCGGCGCGGGAGCCTTGCCGGTGGCGGCCGACGCGGCGAGGCGCTGCAATCGCTCAATGTAAGCCCGCACGTCCGCGAGCACGATGCGTCCGCCCGCCGCGCTGCCGCGCACGCGCGCCAGGTCCAGGCCCAGTTCGCGCGCGAGTTTCCGAATCGTGGGCGCCGCCGCCGGGGGCAAACCGCTGGCGGAGGGCGCGGGCTCGACTTCCACTTCGGCCGGTGCGGGCGCGGGAGAAATTTCTTTGTCAACGGCCGCCGGTTTCAACGCCGGTGGTTCCGCGCCGCTTTCCACGATGGTTAAGATCACCTGGCCCACCGACAGCCGGTCGCCGGCCTTCACGCGGATGTTGGTCACGCGTCCACCGGCGGTGGCGGGGATGGGCGCGACGGCCTTCTCGTTTTCCAGTTCGAGCATGGTTTGCCCCTTGGTCACGAGGTCGCCTTCCTTGACCAGAATACTCACCACGGTGCCTGACTCCGCGCCTTCGCCCAGCCTGGGTAACTTGACATCCATAAATATTCTACCGCCGCATTAAAGGTGACCGGTTGAGCCCACGCCATACGCCGCGCGCTTGTTGACCGGAAAAATACCGGAGCGACATCCTAGGGAAAGCTCGCGGGTAAAAGCAAAAGGGAAATGGCTTCCAACAAGGAGATCATCAACACACCCCAGGCTGCCTGAACGTCAGGTGAGGGTAACGCCCGCCGCCGCTTTCATGCTTCCGCCTCAAGTCCGGTCATGAGGCGCAGCAGGCGGGGTTGCGAAAACTCGGAGCGTTCCAGTTCGCCGGTCACCGCGCCGGCGCGCAGCACGAGGATGCGTCGGCTGAGGTTCATCACCTCGGGCAGTTCGGAGGAGATCACCAGCAGCGCCAGGCCCTGGCCGGCCAGTTCGTCGAGGAGTTGATGGATCTCCGCCTTGGCGCCCACGTCAATGCCGCGCGTCGGTTCGTCCACGATCAAGATGGCGCACTCGCGGGCGAGCCATTTGGCGAGGGCGATTTTCTGCTGGTTGCCGCCGCTGAGGCCGGCGATGGGCGCGTCGAGAGAAGGGGCTTTCACGCGCAGTCGGTCGGCGTAGCGTTGCGCCAAGGCGCGCTCCTCACGGCGGCGCAGGAAACCGCGGCGGGTCAGGCGGGGCAGGGCGGCGAGCGAGGTGTTTTCGCGGCAGTTCATGGTGAGCACCAGGCCGAGGCGCTTGCGGTCCTCGGGCACCAGGCCGACACCGGCGGCAAGCGCGGCGGTAACGGAGCGCGTGGGCAGTTCCCGGCCGCGCACGAAAACTTTGCCGGTGGCGGCGGGGTCGAGGCCGCAGATGGCCTGGGCGATTTCGCTGCGGCCCGCGCCGACGAGTCCGGCGAGGCCGAGCACTTCACCGGCGCGCAGGCGGAAGCTGACGTTGGCGAACTTGCCGGGCGAGCCGAGGTTTTCCACGCGCAGCAGTTCCGCGCCCGGCGTCGTCGCGAGGTGGCGCGGCTGGTGCGTTTGCACGTCGCGCCCGATCATCTGGTGGACGACGCGCTCGGAGTTCGTGGCGGCAATCGGCTCGGTGGCGACGTGCCGGCCATCACGCAACACGGTGACGGCGTCGCACAGGCGGAAGATTTCCTCCATGCGATGCGAGACGTAAATGACCGTGAGGCCGCGTTGCTTGAGGTGGGCGAGGAGCTTGAAGAGGTGCTCGCTCTCGTGCGCGGAGAGGGAGCTGGTCGGCTCGTCCATGACGATGACTTGCGCGCGGGTGCCGAGGGCGGCGGCGATCTGGATGAGCTGCTCCTGGCCGGTGGAAAGCGTCGCGATGGGGGCGTCCACGTCGAGATCGGCCTCGATTTCGGCGAGCATGGCGCGGGCTTGGGCGCGCATCCGTGCGCGATCCACCCAGCCGGCGCGGCGCGGGATGTCACCGAGGCAAAGGTTCTCGGCGACGGTGAGGTTGGGACAGAAGGCGAGTTCCTGATGAACCATCGCAATGCCGAGCTGGCGGGCCACCAGTGGCGTGGCGGGGTGAATGGTTCGGCCGTCGAGTTGGATGTCGCCGTCGTCAGCGGTGTAAACGCCCGCAAGAATTTTCCCCAGCGTGCTCTTGCCCGCGCCGTTCTCACCAATGAGCGCGTGGCAATGGCCGCGTTGCACCGCGAAGCTCACCTCGTCCAGCGCATGCACGCCGGGAAACCGTTTGGAGATGCGGTGGAAGGTGAGGAAGGACACGGAGGGAAGCTGATTACAAGGTTACGCGAGCCGGAGTTGGTCGCGCAACCAGCCGGGGCGGTTGGTCGTGATGCCGTGCACACCTGTGGCGATGAGCTGTCGCGCCTTGGCCGCCGTGTCCACGGTCCAGATGTAGGTCTTGAGCCTGGCGGCGGCCAGCCTGGCGACCAAGGCGGCGTTCACCGGGCCGCGGGCACCGAGGTCGAGTCCGTCGAGGCGGGCGCGAGTGGCCTGCTCAACGAGTTTCTCTGGCGCGGGCAACCAGCCGCCGCGCCAGTTGCGCCGGAACGCGACGACCCAGCAGACTTCCAGTTTGGGCAGACGTTCCTTGATGAGTTGCATGGTCGGCAGGGAGAAGCCGATGGGGACGACTTGCGCGGGCCGCTTGCCGGAGCGCGCGAAGGCGGCGGCGAATTCGGGAACGCACTCGGCGCCGCATTTGACTTCGACGAAGAGCCGCTTGCCGGCGGGAATGGTCGCGAGCGCGTCGTCGAGCGTGGGGATCCGTTCGCCCGCCCAGCGCGGATGTTTCCAGCGGCCCACGTCGAGCGCTTGCAATTCCGCGAGTGTCTGTGCGCTGACTTTTTTGCGGATGCCCGCGAGCTTGCGAGTGTTGTCGTCGTGAATCACCACCAGGCGGCCGTCGCGAGAAAAGTGGACATCAATCTCCACGGCATCCGCGCGCTGCTGCCAGCCCAGGTGGATGGCGGCGAGCGTGTTCTCCGGCGCGTCGTGGGAAGCGCCGCGATGGGCGATGATTTCCATCCTGGTTCCGGCTCTATCGTGTCCGGCGATCCCTGCATCCGAAACCCACTCGGAGCATTCTCGCGCCGCCTGCCATGACCGGGGTCATTTCGGCAGCCACGTCTCCCAGTTCTTCGCGAACTCGTCCACGTTGGCCTTGCTCACGGGCACCAGCGGGCTGACGTCGTGGAGCACGGTGGGATTTTTCTTCAGGTGAATCTTGTTGATGAGATGCTCGACGGAACGCTGGCCCCACTCGAAGCACTGCTGCGCTAGGAGCAGTTGCACATGGCCGCTCCGCAAGTAAGCAAGCTGCGGCGGCAGCGCGTCCACGGAAACACATTTCACGGTGCCGGGCGGCCATTTGAGCGCGTTGTCGGTGAACAGCGGCCAGCCGCCAATCATGCACCAGGCGGTGACATCAGGATTGGCCTGCATCACCTGCTCCACTTTGGCGGCGGCGTCCTGCGGCGTCTCCTTGTGATAAAAGGTGTCGCGAATCTTGATGCCCGGATGTTTCTTCGCGGCCTGCTTCGCGCCTTGCACGCGCTTTTGCAAGTTCGGCGCGTTGGGATTGCCGGCCAGGATGGCGACGACGCCCTTGCCGCCCATGATCTTCGCCAGTTCCTCCATCGTCTGCTCACCGCACTTGACGTCGTCCACGCCGAAGGTGACGAAGCGTTTGCTCGCGGGCGCGTCGGAATCAAACGTCGCCACGGGCACGCCGTTCTTCACGGCGGAGTTGATGGCATCGGTGAGCTTGTTGGCGTCCGAACAACTCACCGCGATGCCATGCGCGCCGGCGAGGACGAGTTGCTCGATGGCCTCGGCTTGTTTCTGCGCGTCCTCTTCGTTGGGTGTGCGCCAGTCAATCTTGATCTGAATGCCGTGCTTCGTGCCGAGATCCCTGGCGGCGGCGAGCGCGCCCGCCCGCGCGGCCTGAAACACGGGGTTGCCCTGCGACTTGGCCACCAGGCCGATGGTGTAGGACTTCCCGGATTGTGCCCGCGCGGGGAGGCACGCGGCGAACAGGATGACGGCGATGAATTGCAGGCGGGTAAATGTTGTCTTCATACGTTTGAAATCTGCGCCGAGGCTAATGATTCCCCTCGCGCCCGGCAAGCGGCGGTTTCACCCGTGCCGTTACGTCACCCACTGCATCACTTGCGCGACCAGCAGCACCAGTCCCAGCGCCACGACCGAGATGATCGTCTCCAGCACCGTCCACGTCTTCAACGTCTGCGGCACCGTCAGGTTCAGATACTCCTTTACGAACCAGAACCCGCCGTCATTCAGGTGCGACAGAATCAGTGAGCCTGCCCCCATCGCGACGACGAGCAGTTCCGCGTTCGTGCCCGGCACCGCCGCCGCCACGGGCGCAACCATCGCCGCGGCCATCGTGATCGCCACCGTCGCGGAACCCACCGCCACGCGGATGAGCGCCGCCGCCAGCCAGCCGAGCAACAGCGGCGAAAGATTCGCGTGTCGCGCGAGGCCCGCGATGGCGTCATCCGCGCCGCTGTAATCGAGCACCTTGCTGAATCCACCACCCGCGCCGACCACCAGCAGAATGCTCGCGGCCGGGCCGACGCAATCCTCGGTGAACTTCAATATCTGCCGCCGGTCAAAACCACACGCACCGCCAAACGAATAAAACGAGAACAACACCGCCACCGTCATCGATGTCAGCGGCGCTCCCAGGAAGTCCGCCCACACCCGCGCGCGATTATCTTTTGGCAGCGACACATCGGCGACCGTGGCCAGCAGCATCAGGGCGACAGGCAGCAGGATGGTGAACAGCGTGATCGCAAAGCCCGGCAGTTTTGCCCGCTCGCGTTTCTGAATCAACTGCGCGCCCAGCCCGCCCGGCTCCGCGACGACGTGGCACGTGATGTAGCTGGCGAACAGCGGCCCCGCGATGATCGCGGTGGGCAGCCCGATGAGCACCGCGTAGAAGATCGTTTTGCCCACGTCCGCGCCCAGCTTCTCGATGGCGACCAGCGGGCCGGGATGCGGCGGCACCAGTCCGTGCGCCACCGACAAGGCCGCCACCACCGGAATGCCCAGGCGCAGCAGCGGCGTGTTCGTTCGCTGCGCCAGCGTGAACAGAATCGGTGCCAGCAGCACCAGTCCCACGCCGAAGAACACCGGCAGCCCCACCACGAACGCCACCGCCAGCATCGTCCACGGCAGCCGCCGTTCGCCGAACCAGCCGATGAATTTTTCCGCGATCACTTCCGCGCCGCCGGATTCCGCGAGCATTTTTCCCAGGATGGTTCCCAGCCCGACCACCACCGCGATGAAGCCGAGCGTCGTGCCGACGCCTTCCTGAAACGCCTTGGCCACCTCCGGCAGTTTCATCCCGGAACACAGCCCGACAAAGAGAGACGCGAGGATGAGCGCGAGAAACGCGTTGAGCTTGAAGCGGGCGACGAGCACGATCAGCCCAATCACCGCCGCCAGAACGAACGTCAGCAAACTGCCGTCGTGGCTCAAGCCGGGGATGCTCATGCGGCAGGAGACTGTTTGAAAAGTGGCGCTGGCGCCCTCGCCAGCGAAGGTCCAGCGGGCGCCTCGCCCGCTGTGCTTGCTGCGGGCGGGGCGCCCGCCGGACCCAGGCAGGCGAGGGCGCCTGCCCCACTGCCCATCTCCAGACAGTCTCCCGGCCCGCGAATCACGCGGATGGACGCGGATGACTTTTGTTTCAATTTATTCGCGTCCATTCGCGTGCTTCGCGGGCGCTCACACCGTCAGGCGGCGTTCGCGGGCGATGATTCTCCAATAGGCTTCGGCGCGGCCGTTTTTTATTATCGCCGCCTCGGCGTGCAACGCCACGGTGGGGCAGATGTGCCACGGAATGCCGAACAGCGCGTCGCCCACCGCGAAAGCGTCCGCGCGCGGCGTCTCGAGCACCAGATGTTCCTCGCTATGCACCACGGGCACCGCGTCCGCGAGTTCGGGGAAGACCACGCGCGGATGCGGCATCTCCGACGCGACGGCCTTGTGGCCCAGGTCCAGACACAGGCGGGTGGCGGTGGGTTTGCTCACGACGCGGGTGAGCAGCAGCGCGGCGGGGAGAAACTCGAGGTCGGGCAGTTTGCGCGCGTAACCTGCGTCCCAAAATACGCAGGTGCCGGGGCTGCACTCGACCTCGGCGCGGCGCGCGTGCATCGGGAAGGTGGGTGTGCCGCCGGCCACGACGCGCGGCACGGGCAGCGCGGATTGCTCCAGTTGGCGGCGCAACTCCTGCACCAGCGCGAACGCGGCTTCGCACGCGGCGGTTCTTTCCGCCACGTCGGTGTCGGCGATGTGTCCGTCGTACGCGTGCAAGCCGCCGGGCGTCAGCCCGGGCAGCGACGCGAGAAGCCGGTAGAGATTGAACGCCGCCGCGCCGGGCACGATGCCGGTGCGATGTTGTCCGAGGTCCAGATCGATCAACACTTCCAACCGCGCGGAAGCGTGCGCGGCGGCCTCGGACAGCGCGTGGATGGACGCGGCGTTGTCCGCTACGCAACTGAACTGCACGGCGGGAAACTGCGTGACCAGGGCGAGCAGGCGGTCCACGTTCGGCCCGACTGGTTGATAGGCCAGCAGGATGTCCCCGGCCCCGGCGCCCGCCGCCATCTCGGCCTCGGCGATGGTGGCGCACTTGAACTTCGTGATGCCGTGCGCCAGTTGCAGCCGCAGCACTTCCGCCAGCTTGTGCGTCTTGATGTGCGGGCGCAGCCGCGCGACGCCGCCCGCGAGGGCGATCATCCGCCGGATGTTTTCCTCGACGCGATCGGGATAGACCAGCAGCGCAGGCGAGGGGATCTCGGCCACGTTCTCAACGCGGAACCAGTTGGCGGAATCGTTTGTCATTTATTGAGCCGCGCAAATCCGTTTGAAGGAGCGCGGCGTTCACGCCGCTTCACCGTTCGCCCGTTGAAGCGGCCTGAAGGCCGCGCGCCGCGCCGCCAACCGTCGTTTGATCTCATCCGGGCGACTCGAAATATTTGCGACGAGTGAGGCATGGTGCCCTTTCACTCATCACGCTTTACGCTTCAGCATCACACCCCGCCCGCCGGCCTCACAGCACTTCAAAAATCGCCTCGATCTCCACCGCGATGTTCCCCGGCAGCGACCCCATCCCCACGGCGCTGCGGGCACCGACGCCGTGATCCGGTCCCCAGAGGTCCGCGAAGAGTTCGCTGCAACCGTTGATGACCGCCGGGTGGTCGCGGAACTCCGGCGTGCTGTTGACCATGCCCAGCAATTTGATGAGCCGCTGCACGCGGTCGAGGTTGCCCAGTTGCGCGCGGAGCGTGGCGAGGATGGCCAGCCCCACCTGGCGCGCGGCGAGTTTGCCGGCGGCCAGATCGAGATCCGCCCCGACGCGCCCGGTGATCAAGGTCCGGTCGGCCTTGAGCGGGCCGTGTCCGGAGACGTAGGCGAAGCGTCCGGTGATGACGAGCGGTTTATAGACGCCCACCGGTTTGGGCGCGGGCGGCAATTCGAGGTTCAGTTCTTTGATGCGAAGTTCGGCACTCATGTATGTAGGGTGCAAGCTAAAGGCCGGCGCGCCTCGCCGGCAAGCCAAACCATCCGGCGCGTTCGGATCGCCGGTGCCTCGAAAGCGCCGGTATTTTTTGCCGTGTGTCCGGCAAGTCTTGCCCGGGGTGGCTCCGCGCCTGCCGTTGAGGTCGCGGTGCCCACCCGTGGTTTGAGCGCAACCGCCGTCTATTACGACGCGACCGTGGCGACTCCGCGCACAACCGTTTCTTGTCCAATTGCTTTCGTCCGGTATCGCGACGTGTCTGCGGCGTGTTCAGCAGTGTCTGCGGCGTGTCCAGCAGTGGCTGCGGCGTGTCCAAGTGTGACCGTGGCGTATCCAAGTGCGACCGTGGTGTGTGCAGGCTCATTCACGGGCACGGCAATAGTTGCCGGGATCACGGCGCGCGTCCTCGCGAGTCGCCACGTTGAATCAAAGACTGGCGGTGGCGCGGCAGTGGGTGACCCGCCCCATCTCGGGTCACGGCGCGCGCCGTGGATGCGCGCCTTGCGGGGCGCGTCACTTCGCCGCCATCGGCCATTGCGCCGCGACGAGCGCCTTGTAGCCGCCGACGAGCGACGCGACGTTGCGGTAGCCCATGCGTTGCGCGACCTCGCAGGTGAGCACCGAACGGTAGCCGCCGCCGCAATACATGATGACCTCGGCGTCCAGATCGGGAACGAGTTTCTCCAGGTCGCGTTCGAGGACGCCTTTGCCCAGATGCCGGGCTTGCGCGGCGTGGCCCTGCTGCCACTCGCCATCCTCGCGCACGTCGAGAAGAATGGCGTGGGGGTTTTGAGCGAGGCGGGCGCGAGCTTGATCGCAGGTGAGTTCCTTCACCTTGGGACGGGCTTCGTTGACGACTTTCAGAAATCCGGGCGAATGTTCCATGCGGCGACGATAGGACGCGGCGAGGGCGGGTCAAACAATTTTCGCTTTGCGGCACGGCGCGGTTTCTCCAGCATCGCCGGCGGCGTTATGGACATAAAAAATTTGAGCGCCGCGCCGCCCTTCATCACCAAGGACGGCTCGGAAATCCGCGAACTGCTGGCGCACCGCAACTCCGCGATCCGCCTGCAAAGCCTGGCCGAGGCGCGGCTGCCCGCCGGGGCGAGCACGCAGGAGCATTACCACGCACGGACGGAGGAGATTTATTACATCACGGCGGGCCGCGGGCGCATCCGCATCGAGGGCGAGACCGCCGAGGTGCGCGCCGGCGACGCCATTGCCATCCCGCCGGGCAAAAAGCACAAGCTGTGGAACACCGGCAGTGAACCGTTAACCTTGCTATGCTGCTGCGCGCCCGGCTACGAGCACAGCGACACCTTCATCACGGAAACCGCGACATGAACATCCGACTTTTCATCAAACCTTACTGCGGCTGGTGCCACGAAGTCATCCGCTGGCTCGACCAGCGCGGCATCCGCTACGAAACGCTGGACGTGACGGCGAACGCGGACGCGCGTCGCGAGATGCTGGAACTCTCCGGCCAGACGCTCGCGCCGGTGATTGACGTGAACGGCGAAATCCTGGCCGACTTCGGCGCGGATGAGTTGGAAAAATGGTGGGGCGAGATGGGGTTCAAGACTTGACGGACAGACGGTGTTCTCCACCGCAGTGGCCATGCCGCAGGCTTGAGGAGCGACCGTGAGGCGGGAACTGGCGGCAGGCTTACAATGGCTCAACGTGCCCGTCGGCGAAGAGGAACATTTTCAAGCCGTTGGTGCCGCCGGTGTGCGGGTTGTCGTAATCGTACATGAGCGGGGCGTTTTCAGGCTTGGCGGTGTAAAACCAGCGCGACAGCCCGGTCAACGGACGCCCGTTGAAGCGGGGATTCCACTCGTAACTTGTTCCTTGTTCGTCGAACCACGCCTGGCCGGAGGCCGCGGTGGAAGTGGCACGCGTGTCCTTGGGACAGCGGAACACGCCCCGGCTGCCGCCGAGGTTGTCGAGCAGCGTGGTCACGATGCTGGGCAGGGTGTTGGTCGGGTCCGCTGGCATCGTGGGGATGCGCTCGCACTTGGGCAGGCGACCTTCGTTGTCGTCGGCGTACATCGTGATGGCAATGCCGAGTTGCTTGAGGTTGTTGAGGCAGGCGGTGTCCTTGGCCTTGTCCTTGGCCCGGGCCAGCGCCGGCATCAGCAGCCCCGCCAGGATGCCAATGATCGCGATGACCACCAGCAGTTCGATCAGTGTGAACGCGCGGACGCCGTCGTCACGGCGTGTCTGTGAAAGGCTTGAAAACGGGTGTGCGTGCATGGTTAGGGATGGGTTTTAGCGTCCGCCGCCGGGAGGGCCGCCGCGTCCGCCCGGGCCGCCGCGGTCGCCGCCGCGCATGGCGCGTTCGCGGTCGCGCTGAGCGCGTTGTTCCGGCGTGGTGTTCTTGATGCCCGACATCATGCGGGCCTGCATTTGTGCCAGACGCTCCGGGTTGTTCATGAACTCGGCCATCTTCTGCTGGCGCTGTTCGGGGGGAAGGTCGCGCATGCCTTGGAAGAAGGTGCGCTGCTCTTCCACGCGCTTGCGTTCCTCCGGCGGCATCGTCTCCAGTTGGGCTTGCATCTGTCTTTCCATCTCGGCGCGCATCTCGGGCGTCGGCTCGAAGCGGTTGGTGCCACCTTCGCCGGGTGGACCATCGCGGAAGCCGCGCTCGCGCGGCGGTCCCCCGCCGTCATCGGGAGGCCCGCCCTCGCCACGCGGCCCGCCGCGCCGGGCGAAATCGCCGCCGTCCCGGCCTCCATCGCGGCCGCCGCCACGACTGGTCCGCAGCGCGTAGTATTGCGCCCAGTTGCGGTGCATTTGCTTGGCCAGCTTCTCCACTGCCTGGGGCATCGTCACGGAATTGAGCGTCAGGCTCACCATGCCCGCCGTGCCGTCCTCGGGAACAACCTGCGCCTGCGCGTAACGGGCCAGCGCCATGGTGGCCACGTCGAGTTCCTTGTTTTGAATTTGCACGGAGATGAGGCTGGCCTGGTTGCGTGGCATGTCGCCGAACATCCCGCCGCGCCCCATGAACGAGCGGCCTTGCAAGTTCGTCCAGCCGTTCTCGGCCGCCGGGATTTCGCCGAGCACGGCCCGTTTGAAATTCGCCAGCGACTTGTCGGAAGTGTAGAGCGGATACAGCGCCGTCCAGCGCACGGAGGTTTGTTCGGCGATGATGTTGAGCACGTCGTCCAGCGGCAGCTTGCGGACGTTGAAGGTGACTTTGCCCTCGACCTGCTTTTGCACGAAGATGGTCTCCCACGTCTGCCGTTCAATTTTGCGGACCACGTCGCGCACGTCCATGTTCTTCACGTTAAGCGTGACGAGATTGCGGCTTGCGCGCCAGGCCGCGTAGCTGAACCACGCCGCCGCCGCCACAACCAGCAGCGCGATAATTTTGAGCACCGGCTTTTTCATAGGAACCTTTCTGTTCTCGAAACCGTTTATCTCTCCCGTCGGCTTCCCGCCCGGAAAAGCGGTCTGATACTGACCGAGGTTAAGACTTGGCACTCCGGGGGTTGGTTACAATCACTTTCTGGCGCGGACACGCGTGGCAGCGATTCCACTCATAAAAGCGATGCCCCTTCGTTTCCCCATTCGACAATCCCTCACGCTCTCCGTAACCTTGCCTCCGTGAAAATTCTGTTCATCGGCGACATCGTCGGCGGGCCGGGCCGCCGCGCCGTCGCTGCGCTGGTGCCCAGGCTCCGCGCCCAGCACGGCCTGCACGTCGTCATCGCCAATGGCGAAAACTCCGCCGGCGGCTCCGGCATCACGCCCGCGACGGCGGCGGAAATCTTCGCCGGCGGCGTGGACGTCATCACCAGCGGCGACCATCTGTGGGACCAGAAAGAAGTCACCGTGCTGCTGGACAAAGAGCCGCGCTTCCTGCGTCCGCTGAATTACCCACCCGGCACGCCCGGACGGGGCAGCCACGTCTATCAACTCGCCGGCCTGCCGCCCTTCGCCGTGATGAATGTCCAGGGCCGCGTCTTCATGTCCGCCCTGGACGACCCCTTCACGCTGGCCGCCGCCGAGGTCGCGCGACTGCGGACGAGCACCCCGATCATTTTCGTGGACATGCACGCCGAGGCCACGTCCGAAAAGATCGCGCTGGCGCGGATGCTCGACGGCCGCGTGAGCGCGCTGGTGGGCACGCACACGCATGTGCAGACGGCGGACGAACAAATCTTCCCCGGCGGCACGGCGTTTCTGTGCGACGCGGGCTTCACCGGCCCGCATGAGAGTGTGCTCGGACGCGAAATCGAACCGGTGATCAAACGCTTCGTCACCTGCACGCCGCAGCGGTTCGCGGTGGCGAAGGAGCGTGTGCTCCTGCAAGGCGCGGTGGTGGAGATCGACGACGCCACTGGCAAGGCGGTGGGCATCCAGCGCGTGTCGGAGAAGGCGGGGCTGATGGGTTCGGGTGAATGAACTCGCGGTTCCCAACTTGAACTGGAAGACAACGCTTCCCCGTCCTCCCGGTTGGTGCTACGGTTTCGCCATGAAAACGCTGCAAGTGGAGTTGCCGGACCAGATGGCGCGGGAGGTCGAGAATGCCGTTCAGGCGGGTGTGTTTGAAAACACGACGGAAGTGGTGCGGGCGGCTCTGCGCGAGTTCATCACCAGTCGTCGCTTTGAGTTGGTGGAACGACACCAGTTGCAGGACATCGCGTGGGCTTTGCGTGAGAAACCCGCCGGCAAATGAAACGCCTCGTGGCGGATACTGGCCCCATCCTGCATCTCCACGAAGCCGGGGCACTGCACCTGTTTTCGCTCATCGGCGAAACCCTGCTGGCCCCGCGAGTCCTCACCGAATTACGCACCCACGCGCCGAGCCTCTGGCCTGATGGATTTTCCCCGTGGTTACAACTCCATACGCTTTCGCCGACGGCCCAACAGCGCGCTCTGGGCTGGCAGCAGGCCGGACTTTTACACGGCGGCGAGGCGGAAGCGTTGGCGCTGGCCTGCGAAATCAAACCAGACTGGTTTCTAACAGATGACGCAGCGGCGCGGATGATGGCGGAGTCCTTCGGCTTGGAAGCGCATGGTTCACTTGGTGTTTTGCTCTGGCTGGCGGCCAACCATTTGGTCAGCCAGACAGAGGCGGAGACCCACATGTCGGCCTTGGAGGGTTCGTCGCTATGGATGTCGCCAAGGGTTCGCGCGGAAGCTCGCGCCGCGCTGAGGCAACTTTTCCCCGATCGCACTTAAGCTTTACACCGCATGGCTGCGACACTTGGCGAACTGATCCCGCGCGGCGAAAACGTCTCCAACGACGCGCTCCTGGGACGCTTCCTCGAATACGTTGAGGGCCGGCGGCTCCAGCTTTATCCCGCGCAGGAATCAGCTATCCTGGAATTGTTCGAGGAGAAGAACGTCATTCTCAACACGCCCACCGGGTCGGGCAAATCGCTCGTGGCCGCCGCGCTGCATTTCAAAGCCATCGCGCAGGGCCGGCGCTCGATCTACACCTGCCCGATCAAGGCGCTGGTGAATGAGAAGTGGCTCGCGCTCTGCCGCGAGTTCGGCCCGGACAACGTCGGCCTCAGCACCGGCGACGCCTCGGTGAACCGCGACGCGCCCATCCTCTGCTGCACGGCTGAAATCCTCGCCAACATCGCGCTGCGCGAGGGCGCGCAGGCGGACGCGCGGGAGGTCGTCATGGACGAGTTCCATTACTACGCCGACCGCGAGCGCGGCGTCGCGTGGCAGGTGCCGCTGCTGACGCTGCCGCAGACGCGCTTCCTCCTCATGTCCGCCACGCTTGGCGACACGACGTTTTTTGAGGAGGAGCTTACGCGCCTCACCGGACGCGCGTCCGTGACCGTCGCCTCCACGCACCGGCCCGTGCCGCTGGAGCATGCCTACTCAGACCTGCCGCTGGCCAAGACGCTCGAAAGACTCGTCGCCGACGGCAAGGCGCCGGTCTATGTCGTCCACTTCACGCAACTGGAGGCGGCGCAGAGCGCGCAGGACTTCACCAGCATCAACGTCTGCACGCGCGAGGAGAAGGCCGCCATTGGCAGTGCGTTGGAGGGTTTCAAGTTCACCAGCCCCTACGGTCCCGACATCAAGAAGTGGCTGCGGCACGGCATCGGGTTGCATCACGCCGGCCTGTTGCCGAAGTATCGCGTGCTTGTCGAGCAGCTCGCGCAAAAGGGCCTGCTCAAAATCATCTGCGGCACGGACACGCTGGGCGTCGGCATCAACGTGCCCATCCGCACGGTGCTCTTCAGCCGGCTGTGCAAATACGACGGCGAGAAGACCGGCATCCTGAGCGCGCGGGATTTCCACCAGATCAGCGGTCGCGCCGGGCGCAAGGGCTTCGACGACCGCGGCTGGGTGGTTGCGCAGGCGCCGGAGCATGAGGTCGAAAACCTCAAGCTCGCCGAGAAATCCGCGCGCGACGGCAAGAAGTCCGTGAAACGCAAACCGCCGGAAAAGAACTTTGTGAACTGGGACAAGAACACGTTCCTCCGCCTCATCGCCGCGCCGCCGGAACGCTTGTATTCACGCTTCCGGGTGACGCACGCGATGTTGCTCAATGTGCTCAGTCGCGACGGCGACGGCTGCCGCGCGATGCAGCAGCTTGTCGCGCGCTGCCATGAGTCGCCGAAGCAGAAGCAGGCGCACATCAAACGCGGCTGGCAATTGTTCCGCTCGCTGGTGGAGCGGAGGATTATTGAAATCGTCAACCCTCGTAGCAGCCGACGTAAGGAGGCTCAAACTTCCGAAGCGGGAAATGATCAGAGTCTCCTCACGTCGGCAGCTACGGAACAGAAGCTCCGCGTCAACGTCGCCCTTCAGGACGACTTCTCGATGGACCAGACGCTCTCGCTCTACCTGCTCGACACGCTCCCGCAACTCGACCCCGAGGCGCCGGACTACGCGCTCGACCTCATCACGCTCGTCGAATCCATCCTCGAAGACCCGGACATCATCCTCCGCAAACAACTCGACAAGCTGAAGACGCAGAAGATGGCGGAGATGAAACAGGACGGCGTGGAGTACGACGAACGGATTGAGGAGCTGGAGAAGCTCGAACACCCCAAGCCCCGCCGCGAGTTCATCTACTCCACCTTCAACGCCTTCGCCGACAAACACCCGTGGGTGGGCCAGGAGAACATCCGCCCCAAATCCATCGCGCGCGAAATGTTCGAGCAGTTCCGCTCCTTCGCCGATTACATCCGCGACTACGAACTCCAGCGCGCCGAAGGCGTCCTGTTGCGCCATTTGAACAGCGTGTTCAAGGTGCTCGCGCAAACCGTTCCCGACGCTGCGAAGAACGACGCCATGCGCGAGATGGAACTTTATCTCGGCACCATGATTCGCCAGGTGGACTCCAGCCTCCTCGATGAATGGGAGAAGATGCGTGACCCGAATTACCAGCCGCGTGGCGAAGCGAAGGAAGTCCGCCCGCCCGGCGCGGAGGAAGCCGCCGCCGACATCACGCGCGACCCGAAGACATTCACCGCCACGATTCGCAACCGCATCTTCACGTTCCTGCGCGGCGTGGTGAACGGCGATTACGAAGCGGCGCTGGCGAGCATCAACTCACCCGGTAGCAGCCGAGGTGACGAGGCTCAAACCTCCGCGGATCGAGAAGATCAGAGCCTCCTCACGTCGGCTGCTACGAGTGAATTGTGGACCGTCGAACGCCTCCGTCTGGCAGTGGAAGCCTTTTACGTCGAGCATCAGCGCATCTGCCTCGACCCGAACGCGCGCAACGTGCGCCACACCTACGTGCTCCCGTCCGAGGACAAACGTTCGTGGCGCGTCCAGCAAGTGCTCGTCGATCCGGAGGAGCACAACGACTGGATCGCCGAGTTCGAGGTGGATCTGGCGAAGTCACGCGCGGCGGGCGAGCCGGCCCTCCGTTTGCAGCGGATTGGCAGCATCGCCTGAGGTTTTGGGGATTCGGATTTGGCTCAACCGGGTTCGTGTGGTCGCACAACCTTCAGGAAGTGTGTGGTCGAGAGATATCAAGCACGCGGATTGCCCGGTTTCCGAGCGTCGAAGTAAGGGTGACTCCCTTTACAACGAAGCCCAGCGACCTCACTTGCCGGCCAGCGCCTTGTGTTGCCGACGGATGATGCCTGCCAGTGCGCGCAAGGAATCGTTCACCGCTTCAGCGTTGGGAAACACCTTCGCCACGTCCGCTTCGAGCACCACCACGTTTGCGCCCTGGGCATAACGCCGCGCATGTTTGCCGCGAACGCCACGCGAGAAATCGTATTCGCCCCGCATTTCGGGTTCGGCTGTTTTGTTAATGGTTTTCTTCATAGCTCTTTCGCTCCCGCCGGCTCGCGCGCCGGGCGCTGATGATGCGGATATTATCCCCCCGTTCCGTATGCACGACAACCAGCAATTTGCGCTGATGCGATTGTCCCAGCACAATCGAGCGGTCCTCCATTTGCGAATGGGCCGGGTCGGGAATCGTCAGCGACAACGCGTCGCCCGGACCATTTACGATTTATGGCCCTTGATTGGATGAGCCGGACCATGGGCGGTTCGTCAATCCCGGGCCGGTCGGCGAGCTTTATGCCCAGAGTGCGAGGGATTGGCGGATGATTTCGTCCAACTCCGCTTTCGATTCGCCGCCGCCGAAGGTGAACGTGCCGGTGAGATGTTTCCAATCGTCCAGCGAGAGTCTGTAAAGTTCGCGGGCGATGAAGACTTCCAGCGCGGCGCGTTCCTTCACGTCGCGCGGATTTTTCAAAAGCTTCGCGGCGGAGTCGGCGAGTTTCTTTTTCGGCGCTGCGGTGAGTTTTGGCAGCGGCAGTTCGTAAACGAAGAAAGCACTCACGGTCGAGGAGACGCGGCTGCGGATGTAGTAATTGGCAACCAGCGAATTCAGCACCGCCAGCAAGGCCAACACCTGTTCTTCGGAAATCTCTTCCTGGGTGAGCTTACCAGCAGGTGCCAGTTCGTAGCGCACCGGCACCAGATACATGAGTTTGTGGTTCATGGTTGCCCGCGCCGGAATCAGCGTGGCAATCAGCGTGCGCTCGTTGGTAGATGCTGCGATTTCCCGATAGGCTAGACGTGGCAGTTCGTAATCCAGTTTGAACTTTTTCCTGGCAAAAATCTCGCGCAACCGTTCCTCCAACTCGTCTTTGCTCTCCGATACCGCCTTGCCTTCCAATTTGGCGGGAGACTGTTCGCGCACAAGCCGGGCAAGCCGGAAAATCTGTTTGCGAAGCAGTTCTTCGTGAACCTCATCCTTAACGACCACCTCGTCAGTCGGCTTAAACTCGGAGTCAAACTGATGAATGTTACGGCCCTCGAACATCGGCATCTGGTCGGCAGTCAGTTTGGCTCCCTTGCGCGCGTGGATGAATCGCGCATCGCCGGTGCTGTGCAGTTCACGGCGAAAGCGCAAACCGAGGTCAGAAAAGAAGGGATGCTGGTCTCGTAGTTTTTTGAACAGCACCATGTCTTGCTCGGTGCGGTATTCGACGAACGACAGGTTTTCTGGCGAGAAAAAGTGGACGAGTTCCAATGGGTACGTCAGCGGAGGTTTGTAAACATCTTTCGGATCGTGAACGTAGAATCGCGCCTTGAAAGCGTGGCCCGGCGGCGTGGGCACGCCCTTGGTCACTTTCACGAAGCCAAATTTGAAACGGTCATCCACGTCAGGAAAGATTTGCTTCCGCTTCTCCTTGCCGTTTTCCAAGACCACGTAGCCACGGTTCTCGAATGAGATCAATTCTTCGAGTGTGTGCTCAGTGGTGAAGAGGCGGCGAAGCGCCATGCACCCTTCGTCCGTCTGAAGGCTGGACGGCACGAGCATGGAAAGATGGCCGTGCTGCCGGACGAGCGCGAGGTCGCGTTCGAGAAAGAGTTTGAAGTAGTTCCAGTCGCCTGTCCCCTGATGGCGGAAGCAAGTGCCGAGGTAAGTTTTGTAGTGCTCGTACCATGCCTCGTATTCCTGCCAGCGTTGCGTAAGCACCGCATCGTCAGTCAGACGTTTCTTGAACCAGCCTTCAAACTCCTGGCCCGGCATGGCGTTCTTGCCGATGAGTTTGTCCGGGCAATGGCGTTGAGCGAATTCCTTCCGCACCGGTTTCACGGTTTCCCACGGTGGATTGCCGATGATGCCGTCGAAGCCGGGCGTTTTGGTTTGCTTGCCGTCGGCTGAAAACCAGCAGGGCCAGAAGTGGAGCGCGAAGCCGCCCGGCTCACAGGGAAGATTCCTGGCTTGGAAATGCTCGACGAAATCAGCACGAACTCTTTTGCGCAACGCGAGGGCTTCATCCAGCGGTTCGTGTTTCATCGGATTCTCGATGTAACGTGCGCGGAGTTCGGCGAGCTTCCTCAGTTCGGCCTGATGATATTCCGCCAGCCACGCGGCCTGCTGCTCCAGCTCAACGTCCACGAGCGAGTCGGCGGAATGAAAATTCAATTCCAGGTTTGGCAGGATTTTAACCACATCGGTTTTCAACTCACGGTAGTTATAGTGGGCGGGCGAGAGTTTGACGGCTTCCTTCCAGATGTTGGTCTTGGCGACTTCCAGCGCGCCGGGGTCTTTGTCCACGCCAAAGATGTGGCGCAACAGAATCTGGGCGATGAGAACGCGGTGATTGTCGAAGTGATGACGGCGGCGGAAGGCGAGCGCGGCCTCGACGTTGGGCGGGAGTTCGGCGAGATACAGTTCGCCGTTGTCCGGCTTCAGAATCTTGGCGACCCAGGCGCAGGCGGAATCAAGGCGCTGATATTGCCGCCAGAAGGCGCGAAGAACCTTGATGAGAAAGCCGCCGCTGCCGCAGGCCGTGTCCGCCACGCGGATTTCGGCGAGTTGCGCCATGAGTTCATCGGCTCGCTTGAAATCGCATTGCTGGCTGCCGACGGCGGCGCAGATTTCGTCCGCGAGTTTCCCGGCCAGCGAGTTGACCAGCGAGTCGGCCATCGGGCCGGTGATGCCGGCGGGCGTGTAGTAGATGCCCTCGTCCTTGCGGTTGGACGCGAGGAACATTTCGTAGCTCTTGCCGAAGATGTCCTCGTCGATGCGGCGGTAATTGTAGTGGACGATGCCGCGGCTGAAGGTCTGATCCCAAGTGTTGATGCCGAGGACGAAATTCAGCTTCTCGCAGAACCGCTGGAGATTGGCGGGGTCTTTGTCCAGCCGATCCCAGATGCGCGCGGAAAAAATCTCGGTGTCGTAGTATTCGTCAAAAAAGTCCTCAAAGAAGTCGAGGAACTTGGGAACGATGCGGTGCGCGCCCTTGGGTTCCCAGAGTTTCGTGAAGCGGGCGTATTCATCCTGCGTAAAGCGGTATTGCACCAGACCGAAGTCCTCAATCGTGCGGGCAAAGATGAGTTTGTTGATGAGGAGGATGATGGACTCGGCGGCCTGCCCGGGCGGCGTCCATTTGACCTTGTCGAATTCGTTGAACCAGATTTTGAGGTCTTCAAAGAACTGCCGCTCCAGTTCCGGTTTCTCCGCCGTGTCTTCCACGCGGCGCAAGGTGTCGAGCACGCTGCGGGTCTCGCGGCAGCGATTGAGGAAGTCGGCGAACGGCATTTCCGCGAACGGCTTGTTCTCGAAATAGAAATCACGCGCGCTGAAAAACCAGGCGGTGCGGAGGTCGGTGAGCGTCAGGTATTCGTGGTCGCGCAGATATTTTTTAACCTGGGCGACGTGGTTTTTCGGGTTCGCGTCACTGCGCCAGAGCGCATCCGGGCCGTCGCGCAGGAACAGCGGCTTGAGTTCGAGCTGCATCGGGTCGCCCATGCGCTCGGGCAGCATAAAATCCACGTAACCCTCACGCACGCCGACCTGCCGCGTCGGCTCAAACCCCAGCACGTCCTTGCACAGCGCGGTGAAGAGATCCTCGGCGGCGGACTCGGGCTTCGCGCCGTTCTTCAGATCGAGAACATATTTCGAAATCGGGCCGTAAGGGGAAGGCGGGAGCGGATCGAGTGCTAACGGCAGGAAATCCACGCGTTCGCGGGAGGTAAACTCACGCAGCGCGTCGAGAATTTCAGCGTAATTCATTTCCGATTGTTGAAGTTCCGGTTTCTGGCCGCCGAAACCTTACCCGTGTTGTTTCCGGGTCGCAGTCAAAATCTGGCAATCATTTTCGCTTCGCACCAATCTTGTTCCTGTCACGCAGGTGATCCGCGTTAAAGGGGCAGCAACGGGGGCAGTCCTTGCTATCGAAACAACTGGGGGCGCGATCCGTTGGCCCGGCGCAACACCAATCCATGCCGTCGCTTCTTCCAAGCGCCGGACATGTAGCACTTGGTTGTCGCGGAGCGGCTCCACTTGCGATTCGCGCACCGTGACCACCGCAATGGTCTCGCCCACGGCGTTGAACACTTCCAAGGAGTAGCCCGGCTCCTGCCGGGGCGGCCGGCGTGGTGTTCGACAATCGTGGCCACGTCGCCGTTGTGGAGTTTGTGCTGCGGCAGGTCCGCGCGGAGCGCCACTTTGGTGAACAGTTCGTATTTCATGTTTCCTTCGCCGGATAGAGTGTCACAAATTTCCTGATGGCACAACTTTCAGCGTCCACGCACCATTCATTTGCTGCCTGATGATGAAGACCCCGCCCAACGAAGTCAGCAGGAAATGATTGCCGCAACCACACGGCATGATTGAAAGGGCCAGAGCCGCCGGGCGTCCGGGGGGAGAGTCCCCGTAGGGACGGCCGCCAATAGCCCAGCGATTCATCGCTGGGTTCAGAGCCGCCGCCCCGAAAGTCCCGCAGGGACGACAGAACTCCCTTTGGTTCCGGGTGTCTGAGGACCGGACTTCTATCATCCCTCCGGGACTCGGCCGTGCTCCTCCACCTTGACCCAGCGATGAATCGCTGGGCTATTCTCTTTCGCCCTACGGGCTGGTCCGGCCGCATTCCACCCTCAAATCGCGGTTTCATCTGCTCAAAAGCGCCGTCGCCGCTCGCGTTCGACCGGCGCAGGCTGGAACGTTGAGCGCCGGTCGGGGCGCAAAGGGAGCGTTTTGGCGCAATCTCTTCATATATGGCGATTTCCACACGCTGCGAAGGCGCGCAATGTTGAAAATCTGCCGCGCAAAGGTGCTGAGGGGGCCTAAAATGTCGCTGAGGAGGCTCGGCGGGTCGCTGAGGAGCCGCCCAAAGCTGCTGAGGAGGCGCAATCGGTGGATAAAATGCTTGATTCTCTGACGAATCTAAGATTTTATCGGATTGGTTTGCCATCTTATCGTATGAAATTATCTCCTTCCGGTCTGTTGGTGGGGCTTCACGACAAGTTGAAGCGCACGGAGCGTCATTGGGTGGCGGTGGATCGAGCGTTGCCGCCCGCTCATCCACTGGTTTTGCTGTCCGATGTGGGGCGCGGGGGCTTTCAGGAGCTGAGTGAGCGGCTGCCGGGGCTGCGCGCGGGGGTGGATGCGGCGGAATTGGACGTGAAGCTGGCGCGGGCGGACTACGAGGAGCGCAAGGGGGAGCTGCATCGGTGGCTGCGGGACATCAATGTGTGGATGCGGGCGAGTTACCGGTGGACGACCTGGTTCGCGCTGGTGCGGCGGGTGCCGGGGCGCGGGCAGTCGTATCGGCACTGGCGGCGGGCCGCGATCCTCGCACTGGGGATGTGGAGAAAGATTGTGGCGAATGCGCCGGAGTTGCTGGCCGACGGGACGCCCCGGCCGGTGAAGTTCAGCGACGGCCGGACGGTGGAGCAATTTGAGGCGGTGGTGCAGGCGTTCGAGGCGGCGTGGTGGGCGATCAATCCGACGGAGGTGGAGTTGAAGCTGGCGCGGGGGGCGTTGGAGCAGGCGCAAGCCGGGGCGACGGCGTTGCTCATGGCTTACGGGCACGGGGTGCGGGCACGACTGGGGCAGAAGGGGGCGCTGGTGCGGCGCATCCCGCAGTTGTGGCCGAGGCGCAAGGCGAAGCGGTAAGGGATGGACGGCTCTGCCATTGAACTAAGAATTAAGCGGACGGGATCGGCCTCCTGCTCGTCATCCGAACCAGGTCGGAACGTATTGAGGATCGCATTAGAGAGTGACGCACAATTGGCGCGAGCGGAGCGCGGCGTTCACGCCGCCTCAACGTGCCAGTTGCAAGCGGGCATCGAGCTTTACGCGTTTCGTGTGTGCGGTCGTTGAAGCGGGCTGCAGCCCGCGCTCCGTCACTCCATTGCGCGAGTCTCAATTCGGCGGACTTCCGCCAACCCATCCGGCGGCGGGGCTTCAAGGATGACCAAGGCGACGCAAACTACGCCACCTTCACCTTGAGCTTGTGGCCTTTGATGGAGGTGCGGTTGAGCTTGGCGATGATGCCGTGCGAGTGCTCGGAGGCGACATCCACAAAGACGTGCCGCTCGCGCACGTCCACCGTGCCCACCACTTTCGCCGGCAGGCCCGTCTCACCGAGGATCGCGCCGACGATGTCGCCGGTCACGACGCCCATTTCCGCGCCGACGTTCATGTAGAGGCGTGTCTGTTCGTCCGGCGTGCGGCGGCTGTGCTTGGGCGGCGGAACGGCCGGGGTCGCACTGTGCTCGCGGCGCTCCGGTCGCGGCGGGGGGGCGGACCGGGCGCGGGCGAGGGCCGGCGCGTGGGGCGTGGAGGGCTTGATCGGAGCCGCAACGGGCGTTGTCATCGGCACGACTGGTTTGACTTTGACCACAGGGGAAGCCACTGGCGCGGGTGTCGGACGCGGCACCGTGGGTTTCACTGCCACTGCCGACGGGACCATCGGACGCGGCGCGGCAGGTGGACGCGCGGCGGGCAGCGGCGGTCGCACCGGACGTTCCTGCAAATGGCGCGGGGCGCGGGGTGGACGGTCATCGCCGCGATCAGAACGTTCTTCCCGGTAGGGCGGGCGTTCCGGTCGCGGGAGTTCCTCATCGCGGGGCGCGCGGGCGGGGGCGGCGGCTTCTCCACTCTGCAAGTGATGCAGCAACGCCGACGCGATGTCGGTCGAGGTGTGGCCCTCTTCGAGCAGACGTTCGATGAGATGGTCCTGCTTCTTGAACTCACCGCCCGCCAGCGTGGCGCGCAGTTTGTCGAGGAACACGTTGGCGCGGGCTTCGTCCACTTCGTCGGCGGTGGGCGGTTTGGCGCGTTGAATCTTCGTCTTCGTGTAGCGCTCGATGTTGTAAATCTGAAACACCTCGCGCCCGGCGGCGAACGAGATCGCCCGTCCGCTGCGCCCCGCGCGGCCCGTCCGCCCGATGCGATGCACGTAATCCTCCACGTCGTACGGCAGATCGTAGTTGAACACCACCTGCACGTCGTCCACGTCAATGCCGCGCGCGGCCACGTCGGTGGCCACGAGAAATTCCAGGCCGCTCTTGCGGAACTTGTTCATCACGCGGTCGCGCATCATCTGGCTCATGTCGCCGTGCAGGCGGTCGGCGGAATAACCCTGCGCGTTCAGGTGATCCACGAGGTCGTCCACCATGCGCTTGGTGTTGCAGAAGATGATGCCGAGCTTGAGGTCGTGGATGTCAATGAGCCGCGTGAGCAGTTCGATTTTGTAACGGCGGTCCACTTCATAGAACACCTGTTCCACGGTCGGCACCGTCAACGCCTTCTGCTCGATGCGCACCTGTTGCGGACTGCGCGCGTATTTCTCGATCAACTGCTGGATCGGCCGCGGGATGGTGGCGGAGAAGAAAACCGTCTGCCGTTCCTTGGGCGTGGACTGGAGGATCAGCTCGATGTCGTCGCGGAAACCCATGTTCAACATCACGTCCACCTCGTCGAGGATGACCATCTTGACCGTGTTCAACCGCAGGGTGCCGCGGCGCATGTGATCCATCACGCGGCCCGGCGTGCCGATGACGATGTGCGCGCCCTGGCGCAGGCCGTAGAGCTGGCGCTCGTAGGATTGACCGCCGTAAATGGGCAGTGCCTGCACGCCGCGCTTGAAGAGCGCCAGCTTGTGAACCTCCTCGGAGACTTGCACGGCCAGTTCGCGCGTGGGGCAGAGGATGAGCACCTGCACGGTGCGCTGCGCGGGGTCCACCTTTTCAATCGCGGGCACGGCGAAGGCGGCGGTCTTGCCGGAGCCGGTCTGGGACTGGCCGACGACATCCTTGCCGGCCATGAGCACGGGGATGGCCTCGGCCTGGATGGGCGCGGCCTGTTCGAAGCCGAGTTTATCAATGGCCTTGAGCAACTCCGGAGAGAGGCCCAGTTCGGAAAATAATTTGGGAGTCATACAATTGGTCTTTGCGACCAACCGACCCTAGCGCGGCGCGCGGCGCAAAGGGAGCTATTTCTTCGATCCGGTGGGGCGTCGGCTCCTGAGCCATGCTCCCATCGTTGGCAGTTCGATGGATGAATTGATTTTTCGCGCATGACGGGGTAAAGGTGCTGGCGTCGTTCCTGCAATCGAGCCGCCGCCCATGAAAACTGACAACCAGCGAAACCCACTGAAACGTGCCGTGCGTTCGTTGGCGTTGGTTTTTCTCGTGGGCCAGCTTTTTTTCCAATCCCTCTCTGCACTGCCGCAGCGTCTGGGCGACCTGGACGGGGACTCTTGGCCAACGGTGTTCGACCTCGTTCGTCTGCTCAATCATCTCACCGGGGCCGAGTTGCTGCCGCCGGCGCTGACACCGTTTGGCGACCTGAACGGGGACGCTGTGATTGATGACGCCGACGCGGACTTGCTGGTCAACGCCATTCTCGGACTCGTGCCGCTGCCCGTAGCGGCCGGAACACCGGCGGTCGCCACGCCAGCCGGTTCGACCAGCGAGACCAACGTCGTGTTGAGCGGCATCGCGCGGCCTTATCGGGCAATCACTATTGCCGGCGGTTTGTTTCCCGTGTTCACGGTGGCCGGCAGCAACGGGTTTTTTTCAACGGACGTGCGCTTGCAACTCAACCGGCGAAACCGTCTTTTCATCGTGGCAACCAACGTTCTGGGGGAACACGCTGCATCAGCGCTAAATATCGTGCAGGACTCCCAGCCGCCGTCATTGGTTGTTGAATTCCCGGACAACAACATCGTGTTGACCACGAGCAACGTAGTGGTCGCCGGGCGCGTGGGCGACCTGTTGAGCGGTTCCCAGGGGCTGACGGTTGTTGTCTCCGTTTCCAACATCGCCTCTGGAGTGACGCTCCCGCCCGCGCCCGCCGAAGTCAACGTGGGCATTGGCAACAACGGCACGTTCGCGCGCCGCACCGTGCCGCTCGCGTTTGGCACAAACATTCTCACCGCCACCGCTGCGGACGCGCATGGCAACCGGACCACACGACAAATCACCATCCGCCGTGCCGCTGCGTCGGGACCACGATTGCTTGCGGTATCGGGCGACGACCAGCAAACCAACGCGCAATCCCGTCTCGCCAGACCCATCGTCGTGCGCGCACTGACGGCGGGCGGTGCACCGCTGGCGAACCAGCCGGTGACATTTGAATTGACGCGCAGCGACGGACGACTGGCCGCCACCGCCAATCCCACCAACTCGGGCATCCTCCGGCTCCAAGTGTCCACTGATGCCGCCGGCGAGGCGCGCGCCTGGTGGACATTGGGCAGTGACGCCGGCTTCGGGAACAACCGCGTGCGAGTCAGGAGTGGCGGTTTCGCACCCGATGTTTTTTTCAACGCCTCGGCCACGCCTGCGCCAGCACGGCAAATCAACGTCGGTTCCGGCCACGGCCAGCGCGCGGCGGTGGGCGGTCCCGCAGTTGAACCGTTGCGCGCGTGGGTGAGCGACGGACGCAACAGCGTGGCGAACGTTCCGATCACCTTCACGGTCACGGCGGGCGGGGGGACGGTCAACGGGCTGAACAGCACGACGGTGGACACCTCCGACACCGGACACGCTCAAGTGGAGTTCACGCTCTGTCCCGTCAGCCGCAACAATGTGATCCTGGCGACGTTCCCCGGCAACCCCGGTCTGCCCGCGACGTTTTTGATTTACGGGAGCCAGCCCGACGCGGCGCGTCCGACGAGTTTGAGCGGGCGGGCACTCGACAATTCCCGCCTGCCGCTCGCCGGCGCGCATTGCGTGTTGCAAGCGGGTGGGCTGAACTTTGTGACAGCAACAGACGGGGACGGCGGATTCTCCTTTGCGAACGTGCCCGCCGGTCCCGCACAGCTGCGCGTTGACGGCGCGACGGTGACTTTCGCAGGCGCGAATCCAGTGACGCCAGGCAGTTATCCGGCGCTGGCTGCGGGCTCGCTGCTGCTGGCACCCAACGTGGACAACGCGCTCCCGCTGCCGGTGTTGTTGCCGCGATTGAATCCGAGCAATGCCCGGACTTATCACGGCACGAATGACGTGGAGTTGACGTGCGAAGGCGTAGCCGGCTTCAAGATGCGGGTGCGTGCTGGTTCGATGCGCCGCGCGGACGGCTCAACACCCACGCCTGGCCAGCCGGCGATTCTCTCGTTGAACCCAGTGCATTACGACGACCTCCCGCTGCCGTTGCCAGACGGCGCAGCGCCCTTGCTGGCTTGGACGCTTCAACCGGACGGGGCCACATTTGATCCGCCAGTAGAGATTGAACTGCCGAACATGTTCGCGCTGCCCGCCGGGGCGAGTGCGTTTTTCCTCGGCTTTCACCCGGCCACGGAACGTTTTGAGATCGTGGCCACCGGGCGCGTGTCGGACGATGCCTCACGCCTCGTGACGGATGCCGGAGCGGGGCTGCCGATCGCCGGTTGGGGCGCCACCTGTCCGCCACACGCGACGACAGGCGAAGTGAGGCCGTGCGCCGATTGCATCGAGCGCGGTGTGCTGGCAGGCGGCACGGTGACGGCGAACCCGGAAATCGTGTGCGTCGGAACCACGCTGGCTTTCACAGCTTCCGGAGTGACGGACAGCGGCGGGCTGCGCGAAGTGTGCGTGGACGGACTCGGCCAGGAGACGGTCATCGCACCCGTCAATCCGCAATATCAGTGGTCGCTCACGTTGAACGGGGCACCGCTGACTTCGGGCACGGGTGCCGTGGCGTCTTTGGTCGCACCGACGGCGGGTGTTTATGGATGCACCTTCACAGCCGGCGCGCCGCGTGCCTGCCCGCCTGCGAATCTCCCCTTGCCGGCGCGAACAGTGACTGCGGTGGAAGTCATGTCCATCACAGCGGCGGGGGTGACATCCATCACCGCTGCGCCCGGACCAGCCGAGACACTCTATTTTCCGGTGAGCGCGTCCAGCAACCTGACGATCCAGGCCGCGATCAACTCGCCCGTGAACTGGCCGGCGGCCCAGCCGGTGTGGTCGGGCGCCAGCGGCAACGGCGGCAGCGCGCTTTTTTCGCTGGCGACGGTGTCGGCGTCGGCTGGCGGAACGAGAATCGCAGTGCAATGCGGCGGTTCGGAGAAGGCTTTGAACATCGTCGTTTTCCAGGTGGACATGATCACGCCGGCGGGCGATCCGGTGGCCAGTCCCAACGACTCCGGCGACGGGCAGAATGAATTCACCTTTGGCGCGGCTGGCGCCGGGGTGTTGACGATGCCGTTGAAGGCGCGCGTAAGTCCCGCCGGGCTCGCAGGGCAGTTGCGCCCGCGAGTGCGGTTCACGGCGGGAAGCGCGGGCAGTTCTCTGATGGCCTGGGACGCGGCGCATCCCGACGGCCAGCCGACGGTGAACGGGGATTTCCTGGAGGCGCGCGTGACGTTCACCGGCCTGCCGGCCGCCAACAACGCCTTCGGCTTGAAAAGTGCGACGGTCGCCTTTGCGGGCGCAGCGGTGCGGCAGGCCGACTACGAAGTTTTCTTCCCCAAGGAAGCGCGCAATCATCCCGGCACCGACGCGGGCGTGACGCCCAATTGGTTTCACTACTGGGCTGGAACGGCGGTGACAAACTACGATCTGACCAGCGGCGACTATTGGTATGCCGATGGTGGCCCCGACCAGTACGCGTCGTACGATGGGTTCGTGCTGACGCCGGGTTACACGATTTATGGTCCCGCGTCGGCCGGGCACGAAGTTTACAGCACGCCGCTGGCGGGGCTGAACGTGAACCGCAAGGGCATCGACACGCTGGCCGCCACGCTGGCGCATGAAAAAACACACTGGCAAGTGGACCTCCGGTGGCTCCCCGGTGGAATGTGGTACGGCGCCGCCGATCGCGACCGCGACGAACTGCCTGACACGGTGGAGGACGCGATGGCCAGCCTGGGCTTTGACAAGCGCAAGCGCACCTCGTTTTCCAACTTTCCCTACGGTGACGATGAGGAAGTTTACTGTGAGATTCAGGCAATTCCGGTCGTTGGCAATCCGGCGCTCGACTGGGCGAACCCGGGCAAGCGAAGCAAGACCAGCTTTTGAACGTGATATGAATCAGCTCGCTTCAATATTTCTGTGCGTCGTGCTGCCGTTCGAGTTGTGTCTGGCGCAACCAGCGCCAGTCACTGCCCGGCTCACCGCGGCCCGCCAGAGTTTCGAGATCGGCCAGGACATACCGCTCACCGTCTCGTTCGCGGCCGATCCTGGAGCGAGGGTCTCCATCAAAACCGGCGTCTTTGACCGGCTGCGCGATCACATCACGGTCATTGATCCCAGTGGCGCGGAGTTGCACAGCCTGTCGGAGTCGAGTCACCGCGAGGCCGGCGGCTGGCTGGAGGTGGCGGCGGACAAGCCGTTGAGCAGGACCGTGGACCTGCTGGAACTGTATCCGTCGCCGCGCGACGTGGATTATCCACACACGTTGGATCAGGCCGGCGAGTATCGGATTCGTTTTCAGGCCAGAGTGACAGCGCGCCACGGCGTTGCTCCCGATCAGCAGTGGGAAGGGATGGTGGCGGCGGAGGAAATCGTCATCCGCCTGCTGCCCGTGTCGGCGGAGACGCTCGCCCGCTGTGGACAGGTTTTGCAAGACAACACCGCTCCGCCTGCCCGCCGGCTTGCGGCACTGCGGAGCGTGGCCGCCGCCCGGTCTCCCGTCGCGATGGATTTGCTGCGACTTTCGATTCGAGATCCACATGTGGCAGTACGGTTCAACACTGTTCGTGCGCTGGGGCGGGTCAAGACCCCGGCTGCCTTCGGGCTGCTGGAAGCGGCGCTTGATGATACCGACCCGGTGGTTCGCGCGCAGGCTGTGGTGGCGGTTGGCCAGTTTGCCACGCCGCGCGCGCGCGAGTTGTTGCTGCGCGAACTGCGCTCCAAACGCGAGCGCAGCTATCGCGCCGCCATTGTCGTCTTGGGCGACATGGGCGATGCCGGTTCGCTCGACGCATTGGCGGAAGCGGCCGAACGCGATGAAACTGCCTGGGTGCGGGAACGCGCCACAGAGAGTGCGAACAAGATCAAAGCCCGAGCGAAGCCGCCCAAGTAATGCAACCGGCAGTATGAAAAATACCACGCCAGCGATGATTCCAGGCCGGTTCAAACCGTTCCTCCGATCACCCGTGACGTTGTTGGCCCTGGCCGTTGGCACCGGTTCGCTGTTCGCTCAACTTGATGCTTCCTGGACCGTCACCGTCAATGGCCAGACGGCGCTGGTGAGCAGCAACGGCTCGTTCCACCTCCCGAACATTGCCGCGCACGATCAGTTCGGAGTCACCGGCCCCGGCAGCCCGCCGGATGGGCGCGCCGACGATTTCGCGCGCCTGCTGGCGATGAGTGCCACCGGCGGCGTTCCGCGCTACGCAACGAGTGAATCGTTTCAACTCCGGCGGGGTGCTGGGTTCAAGGTCAACGGACTCGCCTTCAGCGACGTTCCGCCGAGACTGCCCGAATCGCTCGCCGCCACGCCCGATGCCGCCACGCTCACCAGTCTGGGTCAGATCACGCAGGTACGCGTCGTTGCCCGTCATGCCGACGGAACCACAATCGATGTGACGGCGCGCGCGAGTCACACCACTTATCGGACAAGCAACCGGGCAATTGCCGCCGTGGACAGCGACGGACGGGTGACCGCCACCGGCAGCGGCGTGGCTTTCATCACCGCCTTGAACGAAGGTGCGGCGACGGTCACGCAGATTCAGATTCTGGCGGGGGGGGCTGCCCCGCTCCCAGCCGAAGCCCCGATGCCTGGATCCCCGCCGGATTCCGGGGCGGGACCAACACCGCCACCGGCCCCCTTCAACTTTGGCGCAACGTTGAGCGTTGGCATCACACCCGGAACTCCCGGCCAGATCTCGTTCGTGCCACTTTCATTGCGTCGGGCAACCAACGCGGTAGCGGCGCAGTTTGACGTGACGTTCGACCCGGTCAGGGTCTCCGCAGGCGACGCGCTGCCAGGATCGCCGTTCCCCAGTCATGTTGTCCGCTCGCGCGAACTTGCCCCCGGTTTGCACCGCGTGCTCGTCTATTCGCGAAACAACGCGCCGTTCCCGATGAATGGGTTTGAAATCACCCAGCCCTTCCAACTGGCGTCGCTTGGGTGGGGCAATCCCGAAGCGATTCCGCCAGCCAACGTCATGGTGGCGACGGCGAACGCAACCGCCGTGACGCCACTGCGGCCAACCCCGGGCGCGATTTTCGTGCGCGTGGTCAATTTGATCCCGGGCGGCTCCGCGCAATTCTTCTTCCCGTCCAATCCGGACCAGAGCTATCTCATCCAAACCACGACCAATTTTTCGCATTGGATGAACCTGTTTACGAACGTCGCCACGGGAGATTTCCTCGAGGCCATTGATACCGGCGCTGCGCAATACCCGTTTCGCTTCTACCGGTCGGTGACGAATTTCCCGTAACGCACCCGGCGATTTCTTGGTGGTCAACTTCGGCGGCGCTGGGCCACACTTTTGCCGATGTTGCAATATCACCAACTGCTCCGCCTCGTGCTCGAACAGGGAAAGTTCAAGGCCGACCGCACCGGCACCGGCACTTACGCGGTCTTCGGTGCGCAGGCGCGCTTCCCCCTGGCCGACGGTTTCCCCGCGCTCACCACCAAGAAGCTGCATCTCAAATCCATCATCAACGAGCTGCTCTGGTTTTTGCGCGGGGACACGAATGTGAAATGGCTCAACGACCACGGCGTGTCCATCTGGGACGAATGGGCCGACGAACACGGGGACCTCGGCCGGGTCTATGGCGCGCAGTGGTGCGACTGGCGCACCGCCGACGGCCGCTCGATCCATCAGATCAACCAGGTCATCGAGCAGATCCAAACCAATCCCGATAGCCGCCGGCACATCGTCAGCGCGTGGAACGTGGGCGAGATTGACCAGATGGCGCTGCCGCCCTGCCATGCGCTGTTCCAGTTCTTCGTGCAGGAGGGCGAGTTGAGCTGCCAGCTCTACCAGCGCAGCGCGGACTTGTTTCTCGGCGTGCCGTTCAACCTCGCGTCGTACGCGTTGCTGACGCTGATGGTGGCGCAGGTGTGCGGGTTGAAACCGGGGACGTTCGTCCACACCTTCGGCGACCTGCATCTTTACAGCAATCATCTCGAACAGGCGAAACTCCAGCTCACGCGCGAACCGCGTCCGCTGCCGGTGATGAAGCTCAACCCGGCGGTGAAGAACCTCCACGCCTTCCGCTACGAGGATTTTGAACTGACCGGCTATGATCCGCACCCGGCCATCAAGGCACCGATTGCGGTGTAGGCGGGTGAACCTGATGGCGGTGCGGTCGTCTGCTCAAACGCAGTGCGGAAAGGGCTTCTCCGGGTCCACGTTCAAATCCTTGATCGCCTGCGCGACCAGTTCCGCCGGCACGGCGCCTTTCTGCGCCAGCGCGTGCAGCGTGGCGATGACGATCATCTCCGCATCCATCTCGAAGAACCGGCGCAGGCGCTCGCGGGTGTCGCTGCGGCCAAAGCCGTCCGTGCCCAGCGTGGTCAAACCGCCCGGCACCCACGGGGCGATTTGTTCGGGGACAATCTTCATGAAGTCGCTCACCGCGACGAACGGTCCCTTCTCCGGTTCGAGCAACGTTTCCACGTAAGCCTTACGCGGTGGCGCGGTGGGGTGCAGCATGTTCCAGCGGCGCGCGCCCAAAGCTTCGCTGCGGAGTTGTTTGTAGTTGGTCGCGCTCCACACATCGGCGGAGACGTCGTAGCGCTCGGCCAGGATGTCCTGCGCCTGCAAGGCCAGGCGCACGGTGGGGCCGCTGGCGAGAATGTGCGCGGGATGTTTTTTTCCCGCCGGGCCGGGTTTGAATTTGTAGAGACCCTTGAGGATGCCCGCCTCGACGCCGGGGGGCATCGGCGGCATGGGCAGGTTCTCATTGTAGAGCGTGAGGTAGTAGAAAACGTTCTCGCCATCGTGATACATGCGGCGCAATCCATCCTGGATGATGACGGCGATTTCGTAGGCGAACGCCGGATCGTAGGCGAGCAGGTTGGGAATGGTGCTGGCAAGCAGGAGGCTGTGGCCGTCCTCGTGTTGAAGACCTTCGCCGTTGAGCGTCGTGCGGCCGGCGGTGGCACCGAGGAGAAAGCCTTTCGCCATGATGTCGCCGGCCAGCCACATCTGATCGCCGACGCGCTGGAAACCGAACATCGAGTAGTAGATGTAAAACGGAATCGCGTGGAAACCGTGCGTGGCGTAGGCGGTGCCGGCGGCGAGGAAGGAGGCCATCGAGCCGGCTTCGTTGATGCCTTCCTCGAGGATCTGGCCGTCCTTGGTTTCGTGGTAGTAGAGCAGCGAGGCCTTGTCCACCGGTTCGTAAAGCTGGCCCTTGGGCGAGTAGATGCCGATTTCGCGAAAGAGCGCGTCCATGCCGAACGTGCGCGCTTCGTCGGGGATGATGGGCACGATGCGGCTGCCAATTTGTTTGTGGCGCAGCAACGCGCTGAGGAGCCGCACGAACGCCATCGTGGTGGAGGCTTCGCTCTTGCCACTGCCCTTGAGAAACTCGGCGAAGTCGGTGAGCGGCGGAACAGCGAGTGGCGGAACCTCCACTTTGCGCTTGGGAAGAAAACCACCGAGCGCACGCCGCCGTTCCAGCAGGTACTTGGACTCCGGGCTGTTTTTCTCCGGGCGATAGAACGGGGTGTCAGCGATCACGTCGTCGGAAATGGGGACGTTGAAGCGGGCGCGGAACTCGCGCAGTTCGCGCTCGTTCATTTTCTTCTGCTGGTGCGAGATGTTGCGACCCTCGCCGGCTTCGCCCAGGCCGTAGCCTTTGATGGTCTTGGCGAGGATGACCGTGGGCTGGCCGGTGTGCGTCGTGGCGGCTTGATAGGCGGCGAACATCTTGCGGGTGTCGTGTCCGCCGCGCATGAGTTTGCGAAGCTGTTCGTCGGTGAGATGGTCCACCAGGCGCAACAATTCCGGATGCTTGCCAAAGAAATGTTTGCGGATGTAGCTGCCGGGTTCGACGGTGTATTTCTGATATTCACCATCCACGGTCTCCTCCATGCGTTGCAGCAGGAGTCCGCTGGCGTCGGCCTTGAGCAGCGCGTCCCAGTCGCCGCCCCAGATGACTTTGATGACGTTCCAGCCGGCGCCGCGAAGCAGGCCTTCGAGTTCCTGGATGATTTTGCCATTGCCGCGCACCGGACCGTCGAGACGCTGGAGGTTGCAATTGATCACCCAGATCAGATTGTCGAGGTTCTCGCGCACGGGCAGCGTGAGCGCGCCGAGGGTTTCGGGTTCGTCGCACTCGCCGTCGCCCACGAAGCACCAGACCTTCGGCTCGCGCTGCCATTCGACGAGGCCGCGCGCGCGCAGGTAACGGTTGAAGCGCGCCTGGTAAATCGAGCCGAGCGGACCGAGGCCCATCGAGACGGTGGGAAACTGCCAGAAGTCCGGCATCAAATACGGATGCGGATAACTGGACAGCCCGCCGCCCTCGGCGAGTTCCTGGCGGAAGTGATGCAGTTGCGCGTCGTCAAGGCGGCGCTCCAGATAGGCGCGGGCGTAAATGCCGGGCGTGGCGTGGCCTTGAAAGAAGATTTGATCCGCCGGCTGGCCGTCGTCGCCGCCACGGAAGAAGTGGTTGAAGGCGACTTCGTAGAGCGTGGCGCTGGAGGCGTAGGTGGAGATGTGGCCGCCCAGACCGTTGTGTTTGCGGTTGGCGTTGACGACCATCGCCATCGCGTTCCAGCGGATGAAGCTCTTGATGCGCGTCTCGATCTGCCAGTCGCCCGGATACGGCGGCTCCTGTTCGACGGGAATCGTGTTCACATACGGCGTGGAGACCGAGGGGGACACCTGGATGCCCGACTTGCGCAGGCGGTCCAGGAGATTGTCCACGGAGAACGAGGCCTGGCCCGGCTCGTGGTTCTTCAGCGCATAAGACAAGACGTATTCGAGAGACTCGAACCAGCGGAGCGCTTCGACCGGCGGCACCGCGTTCCGGTCGTGCGCCGGGGATTTTGTTCTTTCGTTCACAGGTTGAAGCATAGGCAAGGGTACCCTTAAATGCCAAGGGATATGGTGAAAGCGGAATCGTGGATTGGATGAACAATGACATGACTGGCCCCGGACACACGCGGCGCATGAAGTGGCTGGAGCTAACCCTGCCCGCGCCCGGCGAAAACCTCGCCGCCGACGAAGCCCTGCTCGACGCGTGCGAAGCCGGCCACGGCGGCGACGTGCTGCGCTTTTGGGAGCCGCGCGAATTATTCGTCGTGCTCGGCTACGCGAACCGCGCGTCGCGGGAGGTGGAACTCGCCGCCTGCCGTGCGCAGGGCGTGCCCGTGCTGCGCCGGTGCAGCGGCGGCGGCACCGTCCTGCAAGGGCCGGGGTGTTTGAACTACACCGTGGTCCTGCGAATCGCGGAGGCCGGGCCGCTGGCCACCGTGACCGGCGCGAATCGTTTCATCATGGAACGCCACCGGGCGGCGCTCGCGTTGCTGATCGGCGAAGCAGTGCAGGTGCAAGGCGTCACAGACCTGGCGTTGGGCGCCTTGAAGTTCTCCGGCAACGCCCAGCGACGCCGCCGGGAGTCGTTGATTTTCCACGGCACGTTCCTGCTCGACTTCGATCTCGCGCTGGTGGGGAAGTTCCTTCGCTTTCCCTCCCAACAACCCGCTTACCGCCAGGGCCGGGCGCACGAACATTTTCTCACCAACCTGCATCTTCCCGCCGACGCGGTGAAGACGGCCCTGCGGCAAGCCTGGCGGGCGGACGCACCGCTCCAGGAAATTCCCCACGCGGAAATCGCCCGCCTGGCTCGCGATCAATACGCGACGGAGGCCTGGAACCTGAAGTTCGGTTAAGCGCTGCTGGGCCGTGGGCGCCGCTTCCATCCTCCCGTCCAAAGTTGACCCGGCCGCGCCGACACGTTCACGCACGATCGCGCGCCCCGGGAAAAATTCCTTTCCACCCCGCGCCGCCGTCCCTTAACTCACCGGCGTGTTTGAACTCCTCAAGACCGACTCCACCACGCGCGCGCGCCTGGGCCGGCTCACCACCACGCGCGGCGTCATTGACACCCCCGTCTTCATGCCCGTCGGCACGCAAGGCAGCGTCAAGGCCCTCGACTCCCGCGAACTGCGCGAGATGGGCACCCAGATCATCCTCGGCAACACCTACCATCTTCACATCCGCCCCGGACTCGACATCATCCGCGCCGCGGGCGACCTGCACCAGTTCATCAACTGGCCCGAGCCCATCCTCACCGACAGCGGCGGCTTCCAGGTGTTCAGCCTGGCGAAGATTCGCAAGATCCAATCCCACGGCGTCGAGTTCCGCTCGCACCTGGATGGCTCGCTGCTCTTCCTCGGCCCCAAGGAAGCCATGGCCATCCAGCGCACCCTCGCCTCGGACATCGCCATGGTCTTCGACGACTGCCCGCCGCACACCGCCACCAAGAAGGAAGTCCGCGCCGCCGTCGAGCGCACCATCCGCTGGGCCGGCGAATGCCGCGACCAACCCCGCGCCCCCGGCCAGTTCGTCTTCGGCATCGCGCAGGGCGGCAGCCACGCCGAGATGCGCGAGCAGTGTGCCAAGGCCCTCGTCGCGATGCAGTTTGACGGCTACGCCATCGGCGGCGTGAGCGTGGGCGAGCCGGAGCACGAGATGATGCAGGCCGTGGACTACACCGTGCCATTCCTCCCGGCGAACCAGCCCCGCTACGCGATGGGCCTGGGCACGCCCGCGCAGATGGTGGAACTGATCGCGCGCGGCGTGGACATGTTCGACTGTGTGCTGCCGACCCGCGTGGCCCGCAACGGCACCGCCTACACGAGCAAAGGCACCTACAGCATCAAGGGCGGCGCCAGCAAGGCGGACTTCCGGCCCATCGAGGAAGGCTGCGAATGCTTCGCGTGCCGCCAGTTCACGCGCGCCTACGTGCGGCACCTGCTCAACGTGCATGAAATCCTCGGCCTGCGCCTGGTGAGCATCCACAACTCGCACATGTATCTGAAACTGATGGCGGACGTGCGCGCGCATATTGCGGCGGGCACGTTCGGGGAATTCCACCGCGAATTCATGGCGAACTACGTGCCCAGCCAGAAGGTGCTGGCCACGCGCCGGGCGCGAGCGGCGGACGCGGTGCCGTAGGCGGGCGGCGTTGGCACCGCGCGCAGCGTCCTGGAGTGCGCCAGTCCTCTGGCGCTTTTGGAACGGGTCGCCGCGTCCCAAAGCGGCGGAGGGCCGCCGCAGTCCAGGACGCTGCGCGCGGGGCGACGCTCGCCTTTACGGCAGCACGGCGCGGTAGAAGGACTGGCCGGGGGGCGCGGTGGTATCCGCGTATGCGATGAGGCCGCCGGCGGGCGCGATGATCGAGGCGATGGTGGTCCAGGGGCCGGTGGGCGCGGGGGCGCGTTGCACGTCGTAAGTGCAGCCGGGGACGCCGGTGAAGCGGAGGCGGGGCACCAGGTCAATGGCGATCACGGGGCCGGGGATGGCCGCCACTTGTTCCACCAGCCCGGAACTGCCGTTACTTAGGCCGCCCGTGGTGCGGGCGCGGGCGCGGATGGTGCCCTTGGGCGGCAGGCTCAGGCCGGTCAGTTCCCAGCCACCGCTGATGCGCGTGCCGGGGCCGAGCGGCGTCCAGATCGTCCCCCCATCGGTGGACAGCTCGAAGGTCACCTGCAGCGTCTCCGGCGCCGTGCCACCGCGCAGCCACTGCACGCGCGCCGCGCTGGGCACGGTGAGGGTTTGCGTGACCGCGCCGTTGAGCAGCCGCGCCATCCGGTTGCGCGCCGTGCCGCCCATGGTGGTGAATTGGCCCCCGATCACGATCTTCCCGTCCGCCTGCACCGCCGTGCTGAAAACTTGGTTGTTCGCGTTGGGATTGAAGCCGGCGTCCAGTTTGCCGTCGGCATGAAGCCGGGCGATTCGGTTGCGCGCCGTGCCGTCCACGGTGGTGAAGGCGCCTCCGATCACGATCTTCCCGTCCGCCTGCAACGCCGTGTTGAGGACAGCGTTGTTCGCATTGGGATTGAAGCCGGTGTCCAGCGTGCCGTCGGCGTTAAGCCGCGCCATCCGGGCGCGCAGCGTGCCGGCCACGGTGATGAAGGTGCCCCCAATCACGATTTTCCCGTCCGCCTGCACCACCAGGTTGTAAACGTCGCCGCTCACGTCAGGATTGAAGCCGGGGTCCAGCGTGCTGTCGGCATTGACCCGCGCCATCCGGTTGCGCGCCGTGCCGCCCACGGTGGTGAATTGGCCTCCGAACACGATCTTCCCGTCCGCCTGCACCGCCGTGCTGTAAACTTGATCGCTCGCGTTGGGATTGAAGCCAGTGTCCAGCGTGCCGTCGGCATTGAGCCGCGCCATCCGGTTGCGCGCCGTGCCGCCCACGGTGGTGAAGGATCCCCCGATCACGATCTTCCCGTCCGCCTGAACCGCCGGGATGAAAACTATGATGTACGATGAGCGAATATAGCCGAGGTATATACTCCAGACGGGTTTATGACGCGCCTACCGGTAGC
>JANNEF010000195.1:0-11019 GCA_031378375.1 Verrucomicrobiota bacterium
CGCCTGGGCGCGTGTTCATGGTGCCCACGCCGCACCCTTCAATACCCCCCCAAATCACCTTCGTGCGTTTTTTATTTTGGGGGGTCTGGCTGGACCCCTCCCCCACCATTCTCATACACGCTCTTAGCAACTTCGGGGCGCGGCGTTCACGCCGCCTCGCTGCCGCCACAGCCAGGCAACGCTGAAGCGGCGAGAACGCCGCGCTCCGTGGACGTGTCCGGATTCACCCGGTTGGTGAACACCTGGCGCCTGTCGCCAAGGATTGAGGCGGGAATGGCTCTGGAAGAATCCAGAGCCGCAAGGTGAGGCATGAACTTTTACCACGGATGGCACCAATGGCCGTGGATGGGAGGATCGGGCGCATCTCAGTTTCTTGCAAGGCGGGGCCGGAAGTTTGTAGCGCGGCCTTTCCAGGCTGCGGGTACGCGGGGCTTTCCAGCCCCGCGCTGCTCCTTCCGCCTGCGTGCGCCGCCCTCCCCCGCAACTTCGCGGGGCTGGAAAGCCCCGCGCACCCGCACGCTGGAAAGCGTGCGCTACTCCGGCGCGCACCCGGGCGGCAATAAACTGAGATGCGCCCCGACGATTCGCTCTGATCAAAAAAGTCTTTACTCGCCGCAAAAATCCAGTTGGATCACGCACACTATGAACAAGACATTTGTTAAGACTGCATCGCTGACATCCATGGTTCTCTTTGGCGCGCTGGCCCTCGGCTGCGCGGCGGAAGAGGAGAAGAAAGACGCCGAAAAGAAACCGGCCGACGGCCTCTACGCGGATTTCGACACCACGAAGGGGAAAATCGTCCTCCAGTTGGAGTTCGAGAAAGTTCCACTGACGGTCGCCAACTTCGTCGGGCTGGCCGAGGGGACCAAGGATTACTCCAAGGACGGCGGCGCGCCCAAGGCCCAGGGCAAGCCCTACTACGACGGTCTGTTGTTTCACCGCGTCATCCCTGACTTCATGATTCAGGGCGGCTGTCCGCAGGGCACGGGCACCGGCGGGCCGGGCTACAAGTTCAAGGACGAATTCAACCCCACGCTCAAGCACAGCGGCCCCGGCATCCTCTCGATGGCCAACTCCGGCCCCGTCAGCAACGGCAGCCAGTTCTTCATCACCCACAAGGACACACCCTGGCTGGACAATCGCCATTCCGTCTTCGGCCACGTCGTCGAAGGCCAGGACGTGGTGAACAAGATCGTCAAGGGCGACAAGATCAACACCGTCAAAATCCGGCGCGTCGGGGACAAGGCCAAAGCCTTCAAGGGCGACCAGGCGGACTTCGACAAACTCTCGAAGTAAACCGGGCGCGCGGTCGAGCGCGGTTCTTTCATTGGCGCGGACAAAGTTGTCCGCGCCGTTTTTTTGCGACGTCGCTTCCCGCCCCAGTGTCTGACTGGAAAAGGTAGTGGGGCAGGCGCCCACGCCTGCCTGGGGTCCGGCGGGCGCCTCGCCCGCCGTACTTCTGCGGGCGGGGCGCCCGCAGGACTTTCGCTGGCGAGGACGCCAGCGCCACTTTCATGCAGCATCTCAGTGCCGCACGAATTCCTCGTAGAGCCGCGCGTAGGTGCCCGCGTACGCCAGCAATTCCGCGTGGGTGCCCTGCTCCACGATTTCCCCGGCTTGCAGCACGAGGATGCGGTGGGCATCGCGCACGGTGGAGAGCCGGTGGGCAATGACGAAGCTGGTGCGGCGCTCGAAAAGTTTTTCCAGGGCGTGCTGAATAACACTCTCGGTCTGCGGATCCACGGCGCTGGTGGCCTCGTCGAGAATCAGGATGCGTGGCCGGGCTACGAGCGCGCGGGTGAAGGTGAGCAACTGCCGCTCGCCGGCGCTGAAATTCACCCCGCGCTCGCCCACCTTGGTTTGATAACCGTCCGCGAAGCGCAGGATGAGCTCGTGCGTGCCGAGCGTTCGCGCGGCCTCGATCACTTCGTCATCCGTCGCGCCGGGGCGGCCGAACTTGAGGTTGTCCATGACCGTGCCGGTGAAGAGAAAATTCTCCTGCGTCACGATGCCGATCTGTTCGTGCAGCGATTCGATGGTGGCGGACTGAAGGTCCAGGCCGTCCATCGTGAGGCGTCCGCGTTGCGGTTCGTAGAAGCGGGCGAGGAGACTGATGATGCTGGTCTTGCCGGAACCTGTCGCGCCAACGAGCGCGACGGTTTCGCCGGGCCGCGCCTCAAAGGAAATATTCCTGAGCACCCACTCGTCCGGCGGAGTGGAGTCGTAGCGGAACCAGACGTTTTCAAAAATGACGTGGCCGCGAATGGGCGGCAGCGCGTCGGCGTCCGGGCGGTTGCGCACCTGCGGCTCGGTGTCGAGCAGTTGAAAGATGCGCTCGGCGCTGGCGGCGGTCGAGAGCACCGCGTTGTAAAGATCGCCCATCGTCTGGATCGGCCCGAAGAACATGCCCAGATACAGAATGAAGGCGGCGAGCTGGCCCACGGTGATCTCACCGCGCATCACGAGCGTGCCGCCGTAGCCGAGGATGATGGCCGTGCCGACGCCCGACATCAGGCCGATGAACGGCATGTAAGTGTGGAACACGCGCGCGGCGGCGACGAAGTATTCGTTGTGCGTTTCGTGCAACTGCTGGAAGCGGTTCAAGTTTTCCTCCTCGCGCGAGAAGGCCTGCACCACGCGCACGCCGGCGATGTTCTCGGCCATCGCGGCGGTGAGACGGGAAGTCTGCGCGCGCAGCTTGCGGTGGGCGTTCAATCCGTGAACGTGAAACAGCCGCGTGGCCACGACCAGCGGCGGCAGCACGAGACTCACGGCCACGCAGAGCCGCCAGTCGTATTGCAACATCAGCGCGATAACGCCTGCGAGCGTGAGCGCGCTGGCGAGCATCTGGTTGGCGCCCCACGTCAGGATGCGGTCGAGCGAATCCACGTCCGTGTCCGCGCGCGCGATGATGCGGCCTTGATGAGTCTTGTCGAAGTAGTTGAGCGAAAGTTTCTGGATGTGCTCAAAGACGGCCATGCGCAAATCGTTCATCGCGCCCTGCCCGACGGCGATGGCGCTCTTGACCTGCGCGACGGACAGCCCCCAGCCGAGCAGCAGGTTGCCGAGGTAAATAAGACTGACGATCAGGATGCCGTGCGCCGCCGCCTGGGCCGTGGAAAAGTTGGTGAGATACCGGTCAATGCCCACCTGAATGAACTTCGGCCCCAGCAGTTGCGAGACGGTGGCCAGCAGCGTGAAGATGAGGTTGAACGCGAAAGTGCGCCGGTAGGGACGCAGGTAACTTGTCAGCCGCAGAAAAGTGCCCCTGCTCATTCGCTTTTGCGCGAAGGCTTCTTCCAGATCGAGGTCAGGCGGGGCGGCCATACGACTTCAAGTCACGTCCGGCTGGCCGGACGGCGACGAACGCGAACTGGCGCACGGGACCACGGGGAAGGTTTTCAACGCGCCACCACCTGGCACTGTAAGACTGGCTGCCTTCGACTACGCCTGCCAGTCATTCCAAAAACGGGTTTCGACGCGCAACCGCGCCTTGATGCCGGGAGGATTCGGCTGTTCGACGGGGATTTCGAATGTCAGCACTTGATCGTCATTCCGAATAATGGTGGCGAGCCGGGGCGCCTGACCCTGCTGGCTGGCGAAGCGATACTCCACTTTCCACGCCGCCTTGTCCGTGGCGGGCGGCGTGGCCTCGAGCATGACCATGTCGCGAAACAAATAGCCGCCCTCGAAGTAGTTTTTGAAAAAAAGCACGCCATCCACCTGATACTCGGGCACCCGCACGCAGAGGTCCGCCGCAAACGCCAGCGACTTGCCCGTCTGACTTTGCCCCATGTCGAGAAACACGTTGAACAGCATCGGGCTGGACTTCCGGTCCGGCACCCAGACTTTCTTTTTGGAATCACGCTTCGGGAACAGCTCGTCGAATCTCCGGAAGATCGCGCTGTTCTCGTTCGCCGTCCGCCGGTGGAGTTGCCACGGCTTGCCGCGGATGCTGACCACGACTTCAAACAAATACGACGCCCGGACTTGCTTGCCGGCATCGTATTCCTTCTGCACCGCCGACGGCAGGGTGAGTTCGTCAATTTCAAGCCAGCCATCCGCGCGCACGTCGCCAAACAGAAACCGCGTGAGGTTCTGAAAACCCTCCTCACTGTTCACGATCCCGAAAGAGCCGGAGTGACTGCGATGCACGAAAGCCTGCGGCGACGGGGTCAGTTCCCCGCCCTCGCGCCCGCGGGTCGTCGCGTTCTTAATCCGCACCAAACCATCGCTGGCATCGCCCACGGCCAGGCTGGAAAGCCCGCCAGCCGCCTTGTAGTCGCCGGGATTCGTCCCCACGAGATTGAAGAACCGGCTCGCGTCGAAGCGCGTGATGATGTCCACGTTTTCGCCGTCGCGCTCCTGCTTGGTCAGCCCGAGCAGGCGCGCCATCTCATCGCGATTGAAGGTGTTCATCCCGTAGAGCGACATCCAGCCGGGCACATTGCCGAGCACCCCCACCTCGATCCCGTTGTGCGGCGTGGCGTACGTGAAAACCTTGTCCACGAGCTTGCGCGTCGCGGCTTCACCGAACGTGGGATTTTGTAGGAACGCGCGACACACGAGGCCGCCCATGGAATGCGCGACGAGATAAACGCGGAACTTGTCGAACGGCAGCTTGCCGAGCGCGCGGTCTTCCGCCGTGATGACCGTTTTGGCTCCCTCCGGATAAATGCGGTCGCGCAGATCGAGAATCAATTTCCCCAACCCGGTGGCGAAACGTTTCATGTCCGGCTTCTGCCCCGTGCCCAGATCCTCGGACGACGGTTCATAATAGCGATAGATGACGAGGCTGCGATACGGCACGGGCGGCGGCGACCCGTCCGGACCGGAAGGCGGGGGCGCTTCGGCCACCCGGTCCGAGCCTTCCTCGTAAACATCGTCGTAGCCGTATTGCTTCAGCAACCGCACGAGCGGCGATTCAAAAAAGTATTTCTTTACCGTGCCGTCCCAAAGCTGGCGGACCTTGCAGGAGCCGAGGTTGAATCCCATGTAGGGATCGGCCACGGTGTCTTCGATTTCGTTCTGCGTCATGGCATAGCCACGCACGTAAATGATGGGATGGATGGCGGTCGCTTTCATAAATTTCTTTGGAATCAACGGCGGCGAAACCATGTGCCGACGCGCCCGGACTGGCCAGACCAAAAACATCCCGGCCACGCGCGCGGCGAAGCGTTACTCAAGCCTTGCCGCGAATCTTGCGCAGCACCTCGCCATTGTAACCGCGCGTCGATCCGGCCTGGGATTGAATCTTGAGCGACCCGTTGACGATCTCCACGACCACGCCCACATAGCCGGCGACGTCCACATGTTTGCCGTACACGCACTGGGGAAAGTCGGGGTGGGCCGCGTAGTCGTTGATCGAACGGACGGGGGCGGTGAAGTCTGGTTCGGCGATGTAAACCCGCGGCGGAGCGGCCGGCTTGGGGCTGTCCACGGCCCGCGTCATGGGGGCCGGCTCGGATCGATCCGGCGGCGCGTGCAGCGTCTTGAGCCGGTTGGCGTTGAACCGCTGCGTGATGCCCTCGGGCGAACGCACCTTGATGGAATCCTTGACGATCTCCACGACCACGCCCGCGAAGCCGCTGATGTCCACATAGGCACCGAGCGCGCAGTGGGGGAAGTTGGGACGGTTGCTGAATACTTCGATGGGTTGCGGCGTGCCGGAGAAGTCCGGCTCGGTGATTTCTTTGCCGGTCGGCGCAGGCGGCGTTGCCGCATCGCTTGGATCCGATGTCATGGGTGACTGCATTCGCCGGGCATTTTCTCCGGTTCCCTCCCGAATGGCGAATGCTTTGTGGAAAAAGTTCACCGCGCCAGCAAGCAACCGTTCCGCGCGGCAGCAGTGGGAATGTCCGAAACGAAAAAGCGCAGTGCAGATAACCTGCACCGCGCTGCGCCATCCGGGTGGTGAAGTGGCAGTCTAAAACTTGTTCTTCCGATACGCCCCCATCACCGGCGCGTCCGGATTCGCCTCCGGACCGAAGTAGCGCAGACAGACCAGCGGCTCGGTCTCGCTGGTGTTCTCGAAGGTCACGCCCGCCTTCGCGCCGGCCTCGGTGCAGAAGTATTCGTCCTCCGTCAGGTCGGTGAAGCGGATGAGCTTGGGGCTGTTCAACGGCTGGCCATTGATCACGCCCCTGCCCTGCACGCAGATGAGACCGTAGGCACCGGTGTCCTTGATGGTGGTAATCACGCCCGGTTCCACGGTCAGTTCCTTGGCGGTGAACAGTTGTTCGCCACCAATCTTGCCGTAGACGATCCAGCGGTCCACAAAACCTTCGGCGCGCGTGTCGGCGACCGGCACGGGTTCGAGATAATGGTTGTCCTTGAAGTTCTCGTCGAGGTTCCCGGCCCAATCAAGCTGGTCCACGATGAAGTCGAGGTCGCGATGTTTGCTCTTGGGCATGTCCTTCACGAGCAGGCTCCACGGCACTTCGCGACCTTCGACGAGGCTTTGATACATGCCGAACACGTCGCTGCCCCATTGCGGTTCGTAGGTGCATAGGCTGCCGGGCGCGTGCAGCACGCACGGCGGGATGAGCCAGCCGGTGCCGGGCTTGAGCCGGTAGGCGCGGCTCAGGTCGAGGATGCCGTTGTCGCCCTTGTTCCAATTCTCCAGGCACCGCCGGACCTGCGCCTTGGTCGTGCCCGGCTCCAGCCCCATGAACGTGTAGGGGAAATTGTTCCCGACATTGTTGTGCTGCGTCGGGAAGTAATAGCTCTCCGGCTTGCCTTCCTGTCCGACGAGTTTCGCCTGCGCGGCGTTCTGGTGCATGTGATGCGGAATCGGCCCCATGTTGTCGAAGAACTTCGAGTACACCGGCCACTTCTTGTACTTGCCCCAAATCTTCCGGCCGATGAGGTCCGCGCCGCATTCGGCGACGGCCTGCTGCAAGGTAAAACGCTGCCCACCCACCACGCAGTAACTCAGCCCCTCGTCCGGCGTGCGATTTTCATTCGCGCAGATGGTGGTGCTCGCGAACCAGCGTTCGTCAATGCCGCCGCGGTTCAGCCCATAGGCGTAGAGATCGTCGGGATGCAGCTTGAGACGTTTGCCGGGTTGCAGGAACGAGCGCGGCACCCACGCGGGCGCCAGGCGCAGCAGCCCGCCGGAGTCGGCGAGCGCGCCCTCGACGAGCGATTGGACTTTCTTGGTGACGGTCTTGAGTTGTTTGACGGAGGTGATGCTCATGCTTTGTTTGATTAAGAATTGTGCAATAGACGAAGCTTACCGTTCCAAATCCGCTTTTGACTGGCAAGCGTTCGTTTGCCGCGCGCCGCGAGAATTGCGCGTGCAATCGCGCCCGGTTGCGCTTAACGTCCACCCTGACCCCAGTGAACGCGGGCGCACCCGCACCATGACTTATGAATAAGCGAACCATCTGCCTGTGGACCGCCCTCGGCGGCCTCGGTGGCGGCCTCGGCCTCCTCGCCCTGCTCAACGCCCAGACGCTCCCGCAATTCACCCGTGTCGAACGCCTGACGAACCAGGAAATCGCCCTCACCCTCAGCACGCCCAGCAACCTCAACTACCGCCTCGCCACCGCCAGCAACCTCACCGCCTGGTCCGCGCTCGCCACGCTGCCGCCCGGCCCCGGCTCGCTCCAGCACACCGACGCGGCCGCGCCGTATCTGAGCCAACGCTTCTACCGCGCGGAACAACTGGCCGGGACCAACGCCCTCACCGGCGACCACCTCGCCACCACCAACGGCGACGTCGTCATCCATCCCATGAACCACGCCACCTTCGTGATGAGTTGGAATGGCAAGATGATTTACAACGACCCCGTGGCCGCCGCCGGGCCATACACGAGCCTGCCCAAGGCGGACTTGATCCTCATCAGCCACTCGCACAGCGACCATTACAGCAACACCACCCTCGATGCCGTGCGCGGAACCGGCGCGATGATCATCGCGCCGCAGGCCGTTTACAACAGCATGACCACCGCGCTCAAAGCCCTGACGACCGTGCTCACCAACGGCACCTCCACGAACCTCATGGGCCTCACCGTCGAAGCCGTGCCCGCCTACAACGCCACCTATCACCCGCGCCCCACCTGCAACGGCTACGTGGTGACCCTCGGCGGCAAACGCATCTACATCAGCGGCGACACGGGCGACGTGGCCGAGACTCGCGCCCTGCCCAACATTGACGTGGCCTTCGTGTGCATGAACACGCCCTACACCATGACGGTGAGCGAGGCAATCACCTCCGTCCGCGCCTACCGCCCCAAGGTGGTTTACCCCTACCACTACCGGAACCTGGCGGGCAATGCGACGACCAACGCCGCCTACTTCAAACGCCAACTCGGCACGGATCTCGGCATCGAAGTGCGCCTGCGCAAGTGGTATTGACCGCGCCCGATTCGCCTCCACATTCCGCCCCCACTTTCCGCTTGCCTTTCGCCGTCGCGGCGCATACCGTCACCGTCAACACTCCCATTGAGCCGCAGGCGGCGCATCCGAGTTTGGCGATCCGTCCGGGACCAGTGGGAGCTGGACAAACGAACAACCGAAACCAGGCAACACATCAACGCTATGGCAGACAACACGTTTCAATATGTCACCCGACCCTCCACGGCTGGCAACACCATCACCACGATGCCCAAGTATCGTGGCACCAAAACCCAGGCCCAGGTCTATGCGGAAGCCCAGACCCGCCTCGGCGCCACCCCGCTCACCATCGCCAACGTCACCCGCACCATCAACGAAGTCATCCTGGATTGGGCCATCTGCGGCTGGAAGATCGAGGCGCTGGGCGACGGCCTCATCGGTTACGCCGTCGGCTGCGGCGGCAGCAGCCCCATCGGCCAGGAGCCGCCCAACACCTACGAGGAAATGCGCATCGAACTGCGCGGGCACGACGGCGCCGCTGGCCGCGCCCGCGCCAAGGCCGCCTTCAGCGCCGAGAAAGTGGGCGAACAAAACCGCGTCGCGCCCGTCTGGGTGGAAGTCTATGACAGCGCGAGCAAACTGCCCAACCATTACGTCTCCCCCGGCACGCTCACCATCATCCTGGGCAACCGCAACGGGAAATTCGATCCCTCCCAGACTGGCCAGCGCGTGCGCTACCGCAAGGCCGACGGCACCTGGGTATTGGCCGGCGGCTACCCCTACATCAAAGGCAACACCATCGTGGCCAACGTGCCCGCCGGGCTGACCGGGGCGCTCGAACTGGAAATCACCATGGAACTCAATGGCTCGCTTCGCACCAGCACCTACGCCTTCCCATTGACCTAAATTACTGTGTCCAGGCCATTTAACCGCCGGACCCAGCCGCCGCCTGGGTCCGGCCCGGCAACCTGCATGGCCGGGCCATGCAACCGCCGGGTCCAGCCCTGCAGCCCGCTGGGTCGGACCCTGCAAGCTGCATGGTCCGGCCCTGCAACCGCCGGGTTGGGCCATGCAACCGCCTGCGTCCGGCCCGGCGCGGGCCGAAGCCCGGCCATGCGGGCGGCAGCGCATCGCGCGACAGCGTCTTGCGGTGGCAAGTCCGACGCGACACCGCCTTGGCACTCGCCCACGATGCCGGGCAGCTCAAGAGCCGTTGCCCGTGCGAAAGCGCCGTCGCGCTTCGCTTGCCGGCGCACTCCAAGACGCTGGCGCGACCATTGAAACCATCCACCCACCCAACCCATCCATCCCTCAACACCACTGACACCATGAAAACGAACCCCTCGTCCCACCCCCGCCTGCCGGCCGCGAGCCTGCTCGCCGCGCTCACTCTGGCTCTCACCGTCGGCCTGCCCGCCCACGCCGCGCCGCCCAGCCTGCAACCGCTCCAGCCAGGCAAGTGGCCCGCATGGCCACGAGGAGGCGCGGCCTACGATGTCAAAGTTGTGGGCAACTACGCCTACGTCGCCCTCGGTCCAGCCGGCTTGGCGGTGATTGACGTGAGCAACCCCACCAACTGCGTGCGCGTGGGCGGCTACGATACGAGCGGATATGCCCACAGTGTGGCGGTGGCTGGAAACTACGCCTATGTGGCGGATCACGAGGCAGGTTTGCAGGTGATAGACGTGCGCAATCCGGCCCACTGCGTGCGTGTGGGCGGCTTTGACACCCTCGGGCAAGCCTCCGGCGTGGCGGTGTTGGGGAACTATGCTTACGTGGCGGATGAGACGGCCGGCTTGCAGGTGATTGACGTGAGCAATCCGGCGAACTGCGTGCGCGTGGGCGGCTACGACACCGACTCGCTGGTCGTGGCCGTCGTAGTGCGCGGGAACTACGCCTACGTGGCAGACTATGATCTGGGATCGCATGATGCGGGCTTGCAGGTGATTGACGTGAGCAACCCCACCAACTGCGTGCGCGTGGGCGGCTATATCACCAGCGGGGGTGCCAACGATGTCGTGGTGTCCGGGAACTACGCCTACCTGGCGGATGGGTCTGCGGGCTTGGATGTGATTGACGTGAGCAACCCCACCAACTGCGTGCGCGTGGGCGGCTACCCCGGCGGGTCTGTCGGGGGCGTGGCAGTGTCGGGCAACTACGCCTACGTGCCCTTCGGTTATGGCGGCGTAGCGGCGATTGACGTGAGCAACCCAGCGAATTGCGTGCACGTGGGCGGCTATGACACCAGCGGGTATGCCAACGGCGTGGCGGTGTCGGGGAATTACGCCTACGTGGCAGATGATGAGGAGGGTTTACAGGTGATTGACGTACGCAACCCGACGAACTGCGTGCGCGTGGGCGGCTATAACACCGGCGCATTTGCCAGGAACGTGGCGGTGTCGGGGAACTACTCCTACCTGGCGGATTTGGGTGGGGGCTTGGGGGTGATTGACGTGAGCAACCCGGCTAACCCGGTGCGCGTGGGCGGCTATGACACCAGCGGGTATGCCTACGGCGTGGCGGTGTCGGGCAACTACGCCTACGTGGCGGATGGGTATTACGACTTGCAGGTGATTGACGTGAGCAATCCCACCAACTGCGTGCGCGTCGGCGGCTGTTCCAAGTACACCTCATCTTCTGCCGTGGGAGAGGGGGGGGCGGGGAACTCCGCCTAGGAGG
>JANNEF010000256.1:0-2472 GCA_031378375.1 Verrucomicrobiota bacterium
CGCCGCGCGGCTGGCCCGCGTGCCGGACTACACGCGCGTCACGCGGGAGAATTTGCGGTGGATGTTTCAGCAATCCGTAGCAGCCGACGCGAGGAGGCTCTGATCGGTTCGGATTTCGGGTTTCGGATTTCGGATTTGAGATTGAGCCTCCTCACGTCGGCTGCTACGGATTGCTGAAACATCCACCGCAAATTCTCCCGCGTGACGCGCGTGTAGTCCGGCACGCGGGCCAGCCGCGCGGCGCAGGCGTCGTTGCCGAATTTGTAATCCGCCAGCCACACGTCGAACAACCCGTCCAACAGCGCCCGCGCCTGGGCCGAGCCGTGCGCGTTGGTTTTCCAAATCAGCCGCGCGTCCTCCGGCAGCGCGGCGACGATTTCCAACGCGGCGGGCAGATGCACCGTGGGTTCGCCGCCGAGAATCATCACGGTGCGCGCTCCGCCGGCCAGCGCCGCCACCGCCCGCGCCGCGATTTCCTCCGGCGAAAAAACTTCGCCCGCGCGCGGGTTCCAGCTTTCCCGGCCGGTGATGCAGAAGTCGCATCGCAGGTCGCAACCACTGAGCGCGATGGCGTAGGTGGGAATCAATTCCAGTTCATCGGACACCTCGACTTGCGCGGAGAAGACACGCGCCTCCGCGCCGGCGTGGCACGGGCCGCGTTCGCCCGCGACGCGGTTCACGCCGCAATCGTGGGCGCACAGGCGGCACTCGGTCAGGGCGGCGCGGGCGAGCGCGGCGCGTTCGCGGGCAAGGTCGGAGCGTGAGCGAGGCAAGGGAACTTCGCGATTCCGGCTGCAAGGTTGAGGCGTGGCGAACGTCATAGTTCCAAGCGAATGACCCGCTCGTTGACGACAATGCGGCTGCGTTGCGCTGCATTGAATTTCCACCGCACCGACAAATAGACCCAGCCCACCAGCGCGCCGCTGAAAGCGACCAGCGCGTTCACGAGTCCCGCAGTGGCGAACGCCAGGGCGAAGGTGGCCGCCGCCACCAGCGCCGCCGCCGTGCGGACGGGCATCTCGCCGACGCCCAGTAGTTGAATCCGCTCGTCGCCACAGAGCCGCACCCAGGCGGCGATCAAACCGAGCACGACCCCGCCGGTGCCGGTCAACACGTCGTTGCTGGAGGGGGTCAAGAGTGCCTTGGCCAGGCCCGTCCCCGTTGCCGTGATCAGGCAGTAGGTCCACAACCCGCGCCGCGACCAGGCGCGCTCCACCCACGCGCCCAACACCGCGAGCATGAAACCATTGATCAGAAAATCCATGATGCCCGCCGGCAGCAGCGCGTAGGTGACGGCCTGCCAGACTTGTCCCTTCCAGAACGCCGGCGGACTCAGCGCGAGCGCTGCGTGCAGATCGTAAGCCTTGGAAAATTTTCCCATCACGCCGGCCATGCCCAGGACCGTCAGGACAACGAGCAACGCGCGCACGCCCGGCGGCAGCGCGGTGAGGAAGCGAAGCGCGGGGTTCATCGCACGAACCACCGCTGCCACCACGGCCGCGCGGACGCGGGCTTCGGTTCGCGCGCGATGGATTCGTGCAGCCGCCCGGCAACGACGGGCGGTACGGGCGTCAGCGCGGCGTCGTGGCGGATCATTTCCTCGGCGGTGGCGAATTCGACGGCGGTCTGCTGTTGCGCGGACTGCTGGAGGGCGGCGGTTTGTTCCTGTTCCTGATGGGTGGTGTGGGTCTGGCGTTTCATGGGTGGCTGGCGTTCAGGCGGACTGTTTGAACTGCGCGGAGAAAGCTTTGCGGGCGCGGTGAAGTTTGCCGCGCACGGCGTCGCTGCTCTGGCCGGTGAGCGCGCCGACTTCCTCGTAGCTCAACTGCTCGTCGGCCACGAGCAGGAGCAGGAGGCGGTATTCCTCGGGGAGCGCGTCGAGGGTTTTCTGGATGCGCTGGCCGAGTTCCTTGGTTTCCAGGATGCGCAGCGGACTCTCGGCCGGGCCGGCGGCGGTTTCCCAGAGAGCGTCATCGGCATTGCTGTGGATGTTCCGGCGCTGCCAGCTTTGCAGGAGGTTCTGGCAATGGTTGATCGTGATGCGGTAAAGCCAGGTGCGGATGCTGGAGCCGCCGCGGAATTGATCGAGCTTGCGATAGGCCTTGAGGAACACGTCGTGCGTGGCGTCCTCGGCCTGCGTGGGGTCGCCGAGGAACCGGAGCGCCAGATAGTAGATGGCGCGGGAATGCTCCTCGTAAATGGCGGCGAGCCGGGGGCAATCCAGCGTCAGCGCGGGCGGCGGTATCGGCGGCTCGGTTTCCACGGGTCGTTCGATGATGAGTTCAGCCATCGCCGATTAGACCGGAAGGGCGGGGGAATGTCACGCGCGCAGCAGCAATTCTCATTTTGCAGGATGAGGTTGGGGAACGGTTGGTTGGGGCGGGGTGAAAAGGGAGGACCGAACTGCCGTGGCTGAAGTCATCCCGCGTGCCGCGCGCCGGAGCCGGGCATGGCTCCGCTCACACGCACGGC
>JANNEF010000271.1:0-29736 GCA_031378375.1 Verrucomicrobiota bacterium
GAGAGGGAGAAGCGGCGGTGCCGTAAGGCGGCGCGTCGTCGTGAAGTGTAGCAGCCGAGGTGGCGAGGCTCTGGCTTCTCTTCCGGATTTCAGTTTGAGCCTTCTGACGTCGGCTGCCACTTGGATTGGATTTTCCGCTCACGCGTCCACTCCTTTGCACAGCTCGGAGGTGGTGAGGCCGAGCGCCTTCGCCAGCCGCGCGACGTTCTTGATGCCGGGATTTCTCAGCCCGCGCTCGATGCCGGAGATGTAGGTGGGGTCGAGCCCGGCTTTCTCCGCCAGCTTTTCCTGGGTCAGCTCGCGCGCCTCCCGGCGGCGGCGGACGTTCCGCCCGAGGGCGGCGAGGACGGTGTCACGTTTCGGCATGACTGATAGTCCATGCGGAAACGCGGACGGGGTCTATGGACGATCAGCCAGGTTGATGAAGGAGGGAGCGCGGACGCTCACGGAACCGGGGGCACCGCCGGGCGGGCCGGGAAAGAACTCAGGCAGGTCCAATACACCCACGCGATGAAGACAACTTGGACCGGGAGCCGCACCCAGAGAATCCAGGGAGGAACCGAACCTGCGCCATGGAGCGCGGCGTAGAGATTCGCGGGGAATACGGCGATGAGGAGGGCGATCAAGCCCCAGCCCGCCACCTTGCGCACGGCCGGAACCAACACGCCGAGACCGCCCAGGATTTCAGCAACGCCACTGACATAGATCAGGGCCAAAGGCCACGGCAGGAAGGGCGGCATGATCGGGAGATAAAATCGCGGCGCGATGAAGTGGTTCAGGCCGGCGGCCACGAAGCAAAGGCCCAGCAGCCAGCGCAGAAGCGTGCGTGTCCGATGAAACTTCATTTGAGCCAATGAATGGCGATTTCCTTCGCCAGCGCCTTGAACTCCGGGTCGCCGGTGACGAGTTCGGCTTTCTTTTCCTTCGCCAGCGCGGCGGCGAAGGCGTCGGCGAGGCTCATCTTGAATCGCGCCTTGAAGTCGGCGGCGGTGTCGGCCAGGGCGCGCGTGGCTGGATGAAATTCTATGGGGGCCGCTCTGAGTTCCCCGGCGACGGTGGCCCACGCCGCGTCGCCGTCCTTGCGCCGGATCATGTATTGAACCTCGGCGTAGTTGACCTCGGTCATGTGGACGGGTTGATCACGCTGGCCGGCGCGTTCAAGAATTTGGGCCACGGTTTCGCCGCCTGGCTCGTCACGAAGCAGAGCGAGCAGGGCGTGACTATCGAGAACCTGTGCTGCGGGCATACTTGGCTTCCTCCAATGCTTTTTCCTCGGCTTTGTGTTCTGCCCATTCCTCAGCCAATGGCTTGGCGCCCGGCTTGCGTTTCAGAATTCCCTTCAGCCGACGGATGGTAACCGACGTGACGGGCTTGAGCAGGATGCCTTCGGGAGTGGCTTGCACCACGGCCTTGGTGCCGTCCTCAATGTGGAACTGCTTCCGCAGCCACATGGGGATGACGACCTGGCCCTTGGTAGTGAACCAGACGGAATCGGATTTCGCAGCGGTGCTCATTAGAAAGAATCTTACCATGAACGTTATTTCCGTCCAGAGTAATTGTTTCTGACTTATTGACAACTGGTGGAATCTTAGGAATTGCGCCTTCAGCGTGGAGAGTCAGGGGCGGTGCCACGGTTGCCCAAGCATTTGCTCGCGCCGCGCCGGTCGTTTGGCAGAATCGGCGGCGACTTATGAAACTCATCCGTTGCCTCAGCCTCCTCGCGCTGACCGCCATCGCAGCGTCAGCCGCCACCACCACCGCCGGCCTGCGGGAAGCGTTGACGTTCCACGCCTCCTTCGACCACGGGCCGGATGCCGACTTCGCTCAAGGCGACCGCCGCCTGTTCAGCGCGCCTTCGATGAAGCATCCGCGCACCGGCACGCCCGGGCTGCCCACCAATGGCGTCGTTTCCATCGCCAAGGGTGAAGGCAGGGTCGGCGACGCGCTGCGGTTTCATCGCAAGGCGCCGGAGCTCGTGTTCTTCCAGGGCGAGAGGAATTTCTCCTACGCGAAGTCGAACTGGAGCGGCGCCGTCTCGTTCTGGCTCCGGCTCGATCCGGACACCGACCTCGAGGCCGGCTACTGCGATCCTTTTCAAATCACGTCGCGGGAATGGAACGACGCCGCGTTCTGGGTGGATTTCAGCAAGGACGAGCGCCCGCGGCATTTCCGGCTCGGCGCCTTCGCCGATCGCGCGGTGTGGGATCCAAACAAGCGCAACTACGACGCCCTGCCGGCCAGCGAACGGCCCGTGGTGACCGTCACTCATCCTCCCTTCTCCCGCGACCACTGGACGCACGTCGTGTTCACCTTCGCGAACTTCAACACCGGGAAGAAGGACGGGACGGCCACGCTCTACCTCGATGGCAAATCGCAGGGCACCATGAGCGGGTGGCAGCAAGCCGTCTCCTGGGAACCTGCCAAAGTGATCGCCATGCTCGGAATCAGTTACAGCGGACTGTTCGACGAACTGGCGTTCTTCAACCGGTCGCTCACGGCCGCCGAGGTCGGGCAACTCCTCGCGCTGCCAGGTGGCGTCGCGACATTGCATCCGTGACAGCGATCCCCTCAGTCCTCGCGTTGCTCGCCGCGCTCGTCGTTGGTTGCGGCCAGCTTGCCGCCGCCGGCTTTTCCCAACCGGACGCCAAGGCGCTGCCGAACCTCTTTGTCTGGACGGACACCTGCAATGTCCACGTCCTGCGTGACGGCGATGCCGCGCTGTTGATCAATCTCGGCGACGGCAGCGTGCTGGAACACCTCGCGGACATCGGCGTGAAACGGGTCGAGTGGGTTTTGTTCACCGACCATCATCGCGAGCAAAACCAGGGCGCCTCAAAGCTCGGGCCGTGGCGCGAGCGGGGCACTCACGTCGCCGCGCCCGAGACGGAACGCGCGTTGTTCGAGCGCCCGCTGGATTTTCGCAAGATGAGCGTGAGCCTTGGCGACGCGTTCACGATTCATGGCGCGAGCTTCGTGCGCCCACCCATTCAACCCATTCCGCTCGACCGCACCTTCACGACCAATGACACGTTCGTTTGGCACGGTCGCGAGTTCGCATGCATCGACACGCGCGGGAGTAGTCCCGGCGGCATGACCTACTTGCTCCGTAGCAGCCGAGGTGACGAGGCTCTCGAAAAGGCGGGAAGCGGACGGCAGAGAGAGAAAATGAATCAGAGCCTCGTTACCTCGGCTGCTACGAACTGGTTCGCCTTCAGCGGGGACGTGATGCTCGACGGCGCGAAGATGCACACCTGGTTCGACACGGAGTGGGATTACGGCTTCGCCGCCGGCATCCGGGCGCTGCGCAAGTCCGTGGCGCGACTCGCCGATTCCGACATCGCATGGCTGCTGCCCGCGCACGGGACGCCGGTTCGTGAGCCACGGAAGCAGTTGCGCAAGTATGACGGCAAGCTGGAGCGGTTGGAGAAAGTGTACATGCGCGGCTACGATCCTGAAGGCGGCTCCGTCGCGTATCAGGACAAGGTTTCCAAACCCACGGTCGTCTCGAACATCTGGCAGGTGTCGCCGCACCTGTTCAAATTCAAGCGCCCGAATTCCTTCGTGAACTTCTCGCTCATTCTTTCCGACAACGGTCACGCGCTGCTCTCCGATTGCGGACTGCTCGACGAGCGAATGCTCGACACCGCGCTGGAAGGGATGCGGACGCACTTCGGGCTCAAGGCGATTGATGCCATCGTCGTCTCGCACATGCACGGCGACCATTTCCTCGAAGCGCCGCACTTGCGCGAGAAGTGGGGCGCGCAGATTTGGGCGCTCGACCGCATGGTGGACAAGATGGAGCACCCGGAATGGTTCGACTACGCCGCGCCGATTCAGGCTTACGGGAAAAAGTCCGCCGACGGCACGCGCGTCAAGGGCGTGCGCGTGGACCGCGCGTTCAAGTCCGGCGAATCGTTTGTGTGGGAAGGGAAGAAGTTCACCATCGACTGGATGCCCGGCCAGACGGAATTCGCGCTGTGTCTGCACGGCGAAATCGACGGAAGAAAAGTCGCCTTCACCGGCGACAACATTTTCGGCGACCCCGACGATCCGAAGCAGACCGGCCACGAAGCGATGGTCGCGCACAACAGCGCCATCCTGGAGGAAGGCTACATCTACGGCGCCGAATACCTGAAGCGGCTCAAGCCCGACCTGCTGATGGGCGGCCACTCCTTCGTGATGGACCGGCCCGCGAAGTTCATCGAGCGCTACCGCAAATGGTCCTACGAGATGCGCGACACGTTTCGCGCGCTCAGTTCGGAGAAGGACTACCGCTACTGGTTTGATCCGTTCTGGGTTCGTGCAGAGCCGTATCGCTCGACGGTGCGCGCGGGCGAAGCCGTGGAACTGAAACTCGAAGTGCGGAACTTCCAGACCCGCGCGCAAACCCATCGCATCGAGATCCACACCCCGCCCGGCCTCACCGCCGAGCCGCGCGTGTTGGAAGGCCGGCTCGCCGCCGAAGCGCGCGGCAAATTCTCCTTCCGTATTACCGCCGCGCCCGACGCGAAACCCGGCGTGCAACTGATCGCCTTCGACATCACCCGCGACGGCGTGCGCCGCGGGGAACTCTTCGACGCCATACACGAAATCCAACCGACCAAGCCCTGAACGCCCAGGGTTCTTTAGCCGTGAGGAGTGGTGAAGCGCTCAAGATAATCAGTAACTCGATGCGGTAGCGAGCACCTCATTCTCAACGGTGCGGACGGCTCGACGATTGGCAGTTGCTCCGGTTGAAACTTGATTTTCCACCGGTTCCTCCGAAATAGTCGCGCGTGTCTCGCAAATTATCCAAGCCGTCGCCCGGCGTTTCATTGGAGAACTCGTTCAATCCGCTGGCGGGCGTCGTGTTTCCCGCCGACAGCAGTCTGAGCCACCGTGACGAAGCGCGCGGGCTTTGGCTCTGCCGCGCCAACTCCCTTGAACTGCTGGACGCGATTTCCGCCGCGCATCCCGACGGCGTCTGCGACATGATTTTTGCCGATCCACCCTACTTTCTCTCTAATGGCGGCATCACCTGCCACGCGGGCCGGATGGTGAAGGTGGACAAGGGCGCTTGGGATAAATCGCGCGGCGCGGAACTGAATCACGAGTTCAACACCGAATGGCTGCGGCGTTGCCAGCGCGTGCTCAAACCCAACGGCACCCTCTGGGTCACGGGCACGCACCATGTCATTTTTTCCGTTGGCTACGCGATGCAGCAGCTTGGTTTCAAAATCCTCAACGACATCGCGTGGGAAAAGCCGAATCCGCCGCCCAATCTCTCCTGCCGCTACTTCACGCATTCCACCGAGACGGTTTTATGGGCGGCGAAAGGCGAGAAGAGCAAGCATGTCTTCAACTATCAAGCCATGCGCCAAACCAACGGCGGCAAGCAGATGAAGACAGTTTGGAAGCTTGCGTCGCCGCGTCACGAGGAGAAGGCGCATGGCAAGCACCCGACCCAAAAGCCGCTCGCGTTGGTCGAACGGTGCGTACTCGCTTCCACGAACGAGGGCGCGCTGGTGCTCGACCCGTTTCTCGGCAACGGCACCACCGCCGTCGCCTGCCGCAAGTTGAACCGCAGATGCGTTGGCGTTGACCTGGAAGGAAGCTACGTGGATCAGGCGGCCAGCCGGCTGCACGGAGTCATCGCACACCAGCAGGATGAATTGCTAAAACCTTCCCGTTGACGCCCCGATTCACTATCTTCGCCACCGCATGACTCCGAGCGCAGATTATCTCAACCACTGTCGTGAGCTGGTTGCCGTCGTGGAAGCGCAACACGCGGCGATTCATCAGGCCGCCGACTGGTTTGCCGAAACAATCCTCGCCGGGCGGATGGTCCATTTGTTCGGCTCGGGGCACAGCCGGATTCTCGTTGAGGAGATGTGGCCGCGTTACGGCTCTTTTCCCGGCTTCAATCCCATCGTCGAACTGTCGTTGAGCTTTCACAATCTCGTCGTTGGTCCCAACGGCCAGCGGCAGGCGATGTTTTTGGAGAACGTCAGCGGGCTGGCGGAAAAGATCCTGCGCAACTTCGATCTGTCACCGACAGATTCTGCGCTGGTGGCGTCATCCAGCGGCTGCAACGTGGTGCCCATCGAGATGGCGGAGGGGTTCAAGCGGCGTGGCCTGAAGGTCGTTGCCATCATCAGCCGCAAACATTCTGAAGCCAGCCGCAGTCAGCGCGCGGACGGGAAGAAGCTTCAGGATTTTGCCGACCTCGTGCTCGACACGGGGGCGCCCGTGGGCGACGCAATGGTGAAAATTCCCGGATTGGAAACACCGGTCTCGCCCGGTTCGACCATCGGCGGCTGTCTGCTGGTGAATTCGATCAAGGCTGAAGTCGCCGCCCGACTCACTCGCGCGGGCCAACCACCGAAGGTTTTGACTGCCGGCGCGGTCGTCGGCGCGGAGCAGGCCACGGCGCTTTTCGAGTCGGCTTACGATGAGCACGCGCGGCGGTTGGCGAAGCTTTACGAGAACCTCGGTCGGCCCGACCAACCATGAGCGCCCAGGTTCTGTTGGTGGAATGCGCGGATCGCCCCGGCCTCGTTCATGCCATCACCGGTGTGCTGTTCCGGTCGGGCGTGAACATCGTCGGCAACCATGAGTTTGTGGACGGCGAGTCGGGACGCTTTTTCATGCGAACCGAATTCGACGGCGAACTGGACCAGACCCAGTTGCTCGGGGAGTTGAAGAACCTCCTGCCGTCCGCTGCGGGCATACGCCTCCGTCGGTCGGAGCTGCGGCGAGTTGTGGTGTTCGCCTCGCGCGAGCATCACTGCCTGGCGGACATCCTGATTCGCCACGCCTTCAACGAAATCAACGCCGAGGTGATTGCCGTGGTGAGCAATCATGACACGCTTCGCTCGCTGGCGGAGAAGTTCAACGTGCCGTTTCATCACCTCAGCCATGAAGACAAGTCGCGCGAGGAACATGAGGCGGACATCGTGAAACTGCTGGAGCCACTCCAGCCCGAACTGCTCGTGCTGGCCAAATACATGCGCGTGCTCAGTTCCGGGTTCATCGCCCGCTGGTCACAACGCATCCTCAACATTCACCACTCTTTCCTGCCGGCATTTGTCGGGGCGCGGCCCTATCATCAGGCGTTCGCACGCGGCGTGAAAGTCATCGGCGCGACGGCACATTTCGTCACGGACCAACTCGATGAAGGCCCCATCATCGTGCAGCAGGTCATCCCGGTGGACCACACGCACACGCCACAGGATCTCGCGCAAGCCGGACGTGACGTGGAACAAAACGTCCTGGCCCGCGCGCTGCGGTTGGTGCTGGAGGAGCGTGTCTTCCTCTGTGGCCAGCGCACCATTATTTTCGACTGAACTCAACCCCGCTTCTCCCATGAAAGAACGACCTTTGCGCACCACTGTCATCGGCAGCTATCCGTTTCCCGGCTGGCTGGAATTCGCCTGCCATCACCTCGACCAGTTCGGCCACGCCGACCGGTCGGAGATGGTTGATGACGCCGTGACAGTCGCTGTTCGTGATCAACTGGACGCCGGGCTGGATGTCATCACCGACGGCGAGCAGACACGCCTGGACTTCAACCTGTCGTTTTACGGTTTCCTGGAAGGCATCGAGTTGGAATCGGCGTCGCCACGACTCTTCGGTCCCCCGGCGCACGATCAGCGGGGGAAACACAAGGTTGTTGGCGAACTACGTGCGCCGCGCGGGCTGGGCACGGTGGAGGATTTCGATCGGCTCGAGCGCCTCGCGGTGCCACACTTCGCACCTCCCATCTCCCACCTCGCACCTGTTTTGAAAGCCAGCGTGCCCGGTCCGTACACGTTGAGCGGGCGGTTGCTGCCCAACTCCCAGTATCCCGACCGCTACGCACTCACCGAGGCGTTGCTCCCGCTGGTGCGCGCGGAACTGGAGGCGTTGGTCAAGGCCGGCTGCCGCGAAATCACCGTGGACGAACCTTCGATGAGTTGCTACGCGCATCGCGAAAATCCGAAACGCTTCGTCGAGATTTTCAACCGCACGGTCGAACCCATCGTCGGCAAGTGTCATCTGTCCACGCACCTTTGCTTCGGCAACTACAAGGGCCGCGCCGTGGGATTGCGCCATTACGCGCCAATGTTTCCAGCGTTCCTCGACATGCACGTGGACGAAATCCACGTCGAGATGGCGAGCCGGGAGTTCGCCGAAATCGAAGTGCTCGGCGCCATCGCCGGACGGAAGGATGTCGCCGTCGGTATTATCGATGTGAAGAGCTATTACGTCGAAACTGCCGAAGACGTGGCGGCGCGCGTGCGGCTCTGCCTGAAACACGCCGCGCCGGAGCGCCTCTCCTTCGCGCCGGACTGCGGCCTGAGCCAGACCGCGCGTTGGGCGGCGAAGCAGAAGCTGGTCAACCTAGTCGGCGGAGTGAAGCTGGTGCGACGGGAATTGGGACTACGCGATTGAAGTCATCCGGATGAATGGACAGGTGAAGCGTGGTGACAAGAGCGGCTGGTTCACAGATTACAGACGCGCCGATTAGACCGGAACCGCCAGACTTTCATAGACGCTCCGCACCAGCGCCACGCCGTATTTCGCCTCCAGGCGTTTCACGATGAAATGGCCGCGCGCCATGTCTTGAAAATGGTTCATGAACAGCACGTTGATGATCGACCCGCCCGCTGCGCCCACGACCGGCAACGCCTTCGCCGCGATTTCCTCGGACACGATCACGCCGAACCGGGACGCGATAGCCGTGATGAAGCGCAACACGGCTGGAGCGGCCTGTTCCACCGCGCCTTTCCGCGCGAGGTGCGCCGCCGCTTCCGACACGGCCTTGGACAGCGTGGCGCGCACCATCCAGTAGCTGCTCTCCGCCGCGTCGTCGCTGGTGGTGCGGCCGCCGAGAGCGAATACCTCCAGGCAGGCCAGTTTGATGGCCGGCGCGCCGAGGTCGTGGCCCTCGCTGCGCGCGATGTCGGCGATGGAACGCAGCATGATGGTGGTGGAGAGCGGCAGTTCCACCGGCAGCGCCGCCAGTCCGAACACGCCTCCGACTCCGCCCGTCGCGCCCACCAACAGTTTGTGAAATTTCTCCGATGAACGGCGCGGACGTTTCGTGTCCATCGTGCCGACCGCGACCATGAGCGCCTTGTGCAGCGCGGCTTTTGCGGCCCGATTGATGATCGCGCTCGCGCTCCGGGGCAACAGCGCCAGTCCCTTTTCGATGGGCCGTCCGATCACGTTGGCCAGCCGGGCCGTCAGGCCGGGTTGTTCGAGCAACGACTTGGCGAAACGCAGATCGCGCATCTCCTCACGGGTGATGGAGGGTAGCGGCGGGGGCAGGGCAGGGGGCAGAAACGGAGGGAGCCGTTTGGGATGGTCGGGGTGGCCGTTCACGGAGAGTAGTTAGCACAACGGGCCGGGGAGCGGCAACAGTGCGAAGCGAAAATTCCGTGCAGCGCTCAAAGGCCCCCGCTATCGTCCCCTCATGGAATGGCACCACGGCGACTACTTGCTGACGGATGACAAGAGCCGGCTCGACCTCAACATCATCATGCGGATGCTGGCAGATTCCTACTGGGCCGGCAACCGCCCGCGGGAAGTTGTCGCCAAAGCCATCGAGCATTCGATTTGTTTTGGAATGTTTCACGATGGCCGTCAGGTGGGCTTTGCACGCGCGGTCACGGACCACGCGACCTTCACCTGGATTTGCGATGTCATCGTGGATGCAGACCAGCGGGGCAGGGGGTTGGGCAAGTGGCTGATGCAGTGTGTGCTCGAACATCCGCAGTTGCAGACCCTCAGCCAGTGCCTGCGCACCCGCGACGCGCACACCCTCTACGAACCCTTCGGCTTTGAGCGGGTGGAATACATGCGGCGGTCGCGGCAGAAGTACTGAGGCCGAAAGCGCTTCGCTTCATTTGAAGACATTCCCCGTTTCGGATTTGCCCTTTTCGACTATCTTGTCGCCGTGCAGACCATCGCGGACCAGCTCGACAATGCTTCCTCCTTCAACCAGGTCACGGTCCCCGACCTCTGGCAGCAGGAGGCAGTCGCGGCGTTGCGGGCGGGGCGGAATGTTGTCGTGCAGGCCCCCACCGGCTCTGGCAAGACGCTCATTTTTGAGTTGTGGTCCAACCAGGGCAAACCGCGTGGGCAGGCCATCTACACCGTTCCGACTCGCGCGCTGGCCAACGATAAACTTGCCGAGTGGCGCGCACGCGGATGGGACGTCGGCATTGCCACGGGCGACCTGGCGGAAAATCTCGACGCCCCAATCATCGTCGCCACGCTGGAGACGCAGAAAAACCGCCTTATCGAGGGCGATGGCCCGGCGTTGCTGATAGTGGACGAGTACCAGATGATCGGCGACGCGGATCGCGGCTTGAACTACGAGCTGGCGCTCGCGCTCGCGCCGCCGCAGACGCAACTGCTGCTCTTGAGCGGCAGTGTCGCCAATCCGCACGACCTGGTGAAGTGGTTCAAGCGCCTGGGCCGCGAGGCGGTTCTGATCAAGCACGACGTGCGTCCCGTGCCGTTGGATGAAGTGGACGCCAACTCGCTGAACTTCCACGTCCCTTCCGACATCAAAGGCTACTGGCCGCGCGTGGTCGCCAAGGCGCTGGCGGAAAATCTCGGCCCCATCCTCATCTTCGCACCGCGCCGCCGCGAGACGGAGGCGCTGGCTGCTGAACTCGCCCGACAACTGCCCACGCCCGATCCGCTCACGTTGCGGCATGATCAAAAGCAACTGGCGGGCGAACACCTGGCTAAACTTCTGAAGAGCCGCATCGCTTTCCATCACAGCGGCCTCAGCTACGGTGCCCGCGCCGGCGTGGTGGAACCACTCGCCAAAGCCGGGCAACTACGCGTGGTCGTGGCGACGATGGGATTGGCGGCGGGTATAAACTTCTCCCTGCGCACGGTGGCGCTTGCGGCGGACTCGTACCGGCGTGACAACATCGAGCACCCGTTGCGCCCGGACGAGATGTTGCAGATGTTCGGCCGCGCGGGGCGGCGGGGCATTGACGAGATTGGCTTCGTGCTCGTCACCGCGAATGGCGTGCGCCTGCGCGAGGGGCATCCGGCGCATCTGTTGCGCAGCGGGTTGGTGGACTGGAGCGCGCTGCTGGGCATCATGAGTGCCGCCGCCGAGCAGGGCCGGGATCCGTTCACCGAGGCGGTGAAGGTGCAACAGCGGCTCTTCACCACGAAACCAATCTGTCTCGGCGTGGAGGAATCGTTGAAGCACCCGCAAACGCCGTGCGGGTTGAAGACCGACCCTGAACGCGCCCGCCACGTCCGCCAGCGTGTGAAGGAAATGTTCAACAGTCGCGGGGAATGGGAACGGACGCCAGTCCCGATGGAAAAGGCTTTGCGTGAGATAAAGATTCTCGACCGCCCTCACCCCGGCCCTCTCCCCCAGGAGAGGGAGAACGCTGCGCCGCTTCAGGTGAGTACTGATGCGGTGATTGCTCATGAACGCTCCGAGCTGACAAACGACGCTACGATGCTTCCCCCTCTCCCCGGGGGAGAGGGCTGGGGTGAGGGCGGACAAAACTCCATTCTCCATTCGCAACTTCGTCCCGTCCTTTCCGAACCCGCTGCGCTTGAAAAAATCGGCCACGGCATCCTTTGCGAGGTCGGAGAAGTGGACGGCCACAAACTATACGGCCGCGCCTTGTCCGTCGCGGATGTTCTTAACGATGGCCGGGTCATGCTCGTAAAATGGGTTCGCCGTCTGACCAATTGGAACGGACGGCAGATGCCGCTCCACTCGTGGCACGAGAAAATCGAGCCGCTGTTGGCGAAAAAGATGGCGCAGCAGAAGACGCCCATCGTGCGCTTCGAGCAGCAGGGTCAGAAGTTCGTGGCGCTCGTCAGCCTCGCAGAACTGCCGCTTCGCGTGCCCGTGGATCGTCACGGGGTCGCGCTCTGGCGGCCGGTGGAGCGTGAAGTCTTCCCAGAGGATTGCACGCGGTGTTCGCTCGTGCCGGTGTGCCGCGAGCTTTCCGCTGCGACCGGCGTTGCGATGCTCTGGCGGCGGCTGGGTCTGGTGGACGCGGGCGGCGTGCCGACGTCGCGCGGCCGGGTGGTGAGTTTTTTCTCGCAGGAGGACGGGCTGACGATTGGCGCCGCGCTCGAGGACAAAACCTATCCGCTCGACGAATTGATCTACGACCTGGCCAATCTCGACGCGGGCTTCCGCTTCTGCGGCGAGGAGAACCGCTGGGCGGGCCGGCTGCCGCTCGCCTGTCATCGCATTTTTGCGATGCAAACCATTCCCGGCTATTTGGAGAACGGCGTGCCGCCGCGCTACGGTTCCGGCGCGGAGCAAATCGTAGCTTCCATCCACAAGAATCCGTTGAACAAGAGCGCGTGGGTCACCGAGTTCCTCGGCACGGGCGACATTGACCGCGTCATCATCGAATGGCGCAGCCTGCTGCGACAGATCGCCAAGGCACCGAAGCTGGATTGGGCGCGGTGGACGGCGTTGCAGGCGATGGCGAAGGGCATCCTGAATGAAACGGAGTCACCCACGCTCACGGATTTGCCGCCGCTGGATTACGCGCAAACCAAGCGCATTGAGCACCGGCTGAACTTGCGGCGGCATTGAGCGGGAGCGCGGACGCCTGTCGCCGCACGGCGATTGCGGTGGGATCGGCAAAGGAAGATGGGTAATGCGCAAAGGAGGATTGGTAAATCGGATGGACAGTCACGAGCGGAGCGGTAAGGTAAAAAGCGTAAAGTCAAACATCAGGTCTATGAGAACAACGCTTCCCCGTCGTGTGGCAGCGGCGTTATTTGCAAAGGCGAAACGCCCGTTGGTTGTTGCCGCCTTGTTATGCGTGATTGTCGAATCACTGTTTCATTCTGACATTCGGGCGGCGACAGTCACGAATTGCACCGAGGCGGCCTTGCGCGCCGCCTTGGGCGATGGCGGCGCGGTTACATTTGCGTGCGACGGCACGATTACGCTGGCGAACACGATCACCATCACAACGAACGTCGTTCTCGACGGTAGCGGGCGTACCGTCACCATCAGCGGTGGAAACGCGGTGCGCGTAATCGACGTGAGCACTGGCGTCACTGTGACCGTGCTCAACCTGACCATCGCGCACGGCCGCGACACGAACGGAGCGGGAATTTTCAACGGTGGTGGCACGGTTAACCTGCGGGGCGTGGTCCTCTCAAACAACGTGGCGCAAGGTCAAATGATCGCCGGCGGGTCAGCCCGGAGCAAAGCTGAGGGCGGCGCGATTTGCAACAGCGTCGGCGTCGTTAACGCCACGAATTGCGTCTTCGTTGGCAACGTGGCTCAAGGCAATACCAATCTCCAAGATGGGACCATCATCGGGAGCGGTGCGTCTGGCGGCGCAATTTTCAACGTGGGAGAAATGAACGTGGCCGGCTGCCTGTTCGCCAACAACACAGCTGTTGGGACGCAATACGGCACGAACGGGCCGTCTGGCTCCAATGGCCAAGCTGGCTTCGATGGACGTGGCGGGGCGATCTACAGCAGCGATTTGTTGTTGGTCAGCACGAGCACATTTACGGCGAACTCCGCTCGCGGTGGTCGCGGAGGCAATGGCGCGCCGGGTTTGTCGGGTGCCATCGGCTCCGCTGGTGGGGTGGGTGGAAGCGGTGGCGGCGGACTTGGGGGTGCGATTTTCAACGTGGGCCAAGCGGTGATCAATGGCAGTTCCTTGTACGGGAACGGTGCTGGCGGTGGCGTTGGCGGTGATGGCGGTTTGGGAGGTAGTTACTTTTCCCAAGACGGTTATTTTGGTGGCAAAGGCGGTTCAGGCGGCCAGGCTTCCGGAGGCGCAATCTGCCAAGCATGGGGCACGTTCGTCATCACGGCCTGTACATTCGCCAGCAATTCGGTGAATGGTTCCAACGGCGGAGGTGGTGGCTTGGGCGGCTTTGGAGGGTTCAGTCCCGGGCCTGGTGGCTCCGGTGGATCGGGTGGTGAAGCGGTTGGAGCAGGCTTGTCGGCCCAATCCGGCCGAGTCGAATTGGCAAACAACACCTTTGCCGGCAATGCCGCGTCCGGAGGTGGAGGAGGGGGTGGCAACTTTGGCGGTAGTTGCGCTCCCGCCGGCAATGGCGGCAATGGCGGCAACGGTATTGGTGGGGCGCTATACAACTGGACCGCGATTGTGACATCCACCAACAACACGTACGCAAGCAACCGTGTTGCTGGAGGCATCGCGGCACGAGGTGCGCCGGGTCGGTTTTGCGGTGCTGGTGTTGCGCCTGGCGGCGCAGGCGGACTGGACGGAAACGGGCGTGGCGGCGGACTGGCAAACATCAGCGGCAGTCTGAGCGCAGTGAATTGCGTTTTGGCCTTCAACTCGCCCGGTGGAGACGGCTTTGGCTACATTCAAGACAGTGGCTTCAATGTTAGTTCGGACCCAAGTTGCGCTTTTACCAACTCCGGCAGCCTCAACGACACCGACTCGATGCTCGGCCCGCTCGCCGACAATGGCGGGACCACGCGGACAATGGCGTTGTTGCCGGGCAGCCCGGCGATTGATCATGGGAACGATGCCTTTTGCCCGGTTTCCGATCAGCGCGGCATGCCTCGCCCGATGGGGTTTTCTTGCGACGCCGGCGCGTATGAAGTCACCCAGCCTTCCCTGATAATTCTGGACGAAGCGCTGCTCCATGCCAGCGTCAGTACGGGAGGGAACATCATCTTGAATCGAGATGGCGTATTTGTTCTGACACGCAGCCTGGTGATTTCACGCGACACCGTGTTGGATGGATCAGCCTACAACGTTGCCATTCACGGGCGGAATGGGATGCGAGTGTTCCACGTCAACTCCGGCGTTAGTTTCGTAATGATCGGTGTGACCGTCACAGGCGGACGCAGCACCAATGGGGGTGGGATCTACAACGGCGGCGGTGTGGTGACTCTCCTGAATTGCACGTTCAGCAACAATGTGTCTGTGGGCTTGGCGGGCACGCCCGGAATCCACGGCACGAACGGCCCAACTCAAACCGGTGTGCCGGGTGGCAACGGCACAAGCGGTGGGCTTGGATTTGATGCTCAAGGAGGCGCAATCTATAATGCGGGAGAGATCCGGGCGACAAACTGCATTTTTGTTTCTAATCGTACCCAAGGCGGTGCTGGTGGCTACGGTGGCAACGGAGGAGGCGGCAGTTCGGTCGTTGACGATCGCTATCGGTGTGTCTTTGGCGGGAAAGGCGGCGATGGCGGAACCGCAGGCGTCGGTGGCCGTGCTTGGGGTGGAGTTCTCTACAACGTAGGACAAGCGCAGTTCCATCAGTGCGCGTTCAATGCGAACTACGCATTAGGCGGCGTGGGAGGGAAAGGCGGAAGCGCAGGAGCGGGCGGCTGTGGCGCATATGGAGCCATTGCTGCACGCGGCGCTGCCGGCGGCTCAAGCGAAGGTGGTGCTCTGTGTAACCTCGGAACGCTTGCCATCTTCAACTGCTCGCTTTGGGGTAATGAGTCGCGCGGTGGGAGTGGCGGCGCGGGAGGTGGCTACTATAGTGGAGGGAGCACGCCAGGAACGGGCGGAGGAGGAGGAAACGCCAGTGGAGGAGCCATGCGCAATTACGGTTCAAATTCGATGATCAATGTCACCATTTCGCTCAATTCCGCCTCCGGAGGCGACGGCGGTTTTGGGGGAAAGGAGGTTAGTTACAATTGTGGCTTCACGTTTAGCGGCAACGGTGGCGGCGCACAAGCTGGGGCTTTGGCTAATTCGGGCGATGTGTCGGCGCTCAACTGCACGATCTGGCAAAATGCTGCTAGCGGCGGCACGGCTACCAATGGCTGTCCGAGTTCGCCGACGGGCACGAACGGCACTGCATTGGGCTACAGCATCGTTCGACTCGACGGTATCGTCTGCCTCACCAACACCATCGTCGGACATGGCACGGCCATCAGTAATTGTTTGGGTTTGATCACAGACGGCGGGCACAACATCAGTTCCGATGGCAGTTGCAACTTCACCACCGCTGGCAGTTTGAACAACGCCGACCCGCGCCTCGCTTCGTTGGCAGACAACGGCGGGCCGACGCCCACGCTGGCGCTGTTGCCGGGCAGTCCGGCGATTGACGCGGGCGACAGCGCGGCCTGCACACCTTACGATCAGCGCGGCGTCGCGCGGCCCGTCGGAGCGGCATGCGACATTGGCGCGTTTGAAGCGCCTTCCCCGCTGGCGGGCCAGGCGTTGCGGTTTGACGGCATGGATGACGTGGTGAACATCCCGCACGCGGACGTGCTCAACGCCTATCCGATTACCCTCACGGCCTGGGTGCGCACACGGACTCTCGCGCCTTTCGCCGGCATCGTGAACAAATACATCAGCAGTTCCGGCAACGGCTACCAGATCTGGAGTTTTCACGGCGCGCTACGGGCCTGGTATTTTCGTGATTCCGACAACTACGTTTTTTATCCGGGCGATGGCCTGGTCGCCGGAGCCATCAACGACGGACTCTGGCACCATTGCGCGTTCACGGTGGACGCGAGCGGCGGGAAACTTTATCTGGACGGACGGCTCAATGACGCGCATCCGTGGACCGGCACTCCCGGTCCAGCGACCACCACCACGCCGCTCCGGCTCGGCTACTACTACGATTATTTTGATGGGGAGATTGACGAGGTAAGGATCTGGAACTTGGCCTTGAGCGCGGCGGAGATTCAGCAGGGAATGTTCACGCGAGCGCGCGGCACGGAGCCGGGCTTGCTGGCCTACTATCGCTTCGACGAAGGCGCGGGGCTGTCGCTGGCGGATCTCACCGGCCACGGTTTCGATGGCGCGCTGATGAACGGTCCTCAATGGAACGCCTCTACCGCGCCGTTGCTCGACATTGCGCCCGTCACGCATCTGGTGGATGGCCGGCTACGGATTCAGTTCACCGGTCTGCCGGGCGCGAGGTACGTGCTGCAGGCCGCCGCCGATTTGGGCAACTGGATCAACGTGCGGACCAACGCGGCAGCTTCGACGGGGGTGGTGCAATTTGAAGACACGCCCAGCGCACCGCATCGCTTCTACCGGACGGCGCTTCCTTGAGATGGCGTGCCGGGATTGTTGCGCACCGTTGCCGCGCGCTACTTCACGAAACCCTGGGCCTTGAGCCAGAACACCAGGTCCCGGCTCCACGGATGCGCGTTGGCAAACGGCGGCTTGTCCGCCAGTCCGATGCCGTGCCGGCCTTGCTGGTAAACGTGCAGGTCGAACGGCACGTTCGCGCGCTGCATGGCGGCGGCGAATTCGAGCGCGTTCTCCACCTTCACCCCCTTGTCCTCCCAGGTGTGCCAGATGAAACACGGCGGCGTGTCCTTGGTGACTTGCAGTTCGTTGGACAGCAGCTTCACCAGCTCGGCGTCCGGCTCCTTGCCGAGGAGATTGTTCTTCGAGCCTTGATGAGTGTGCGCGCCCATGCTGATGACGGGGTAGCAGAGAATTCCCAAGTCTGGCCGGCTGCTCTGCCGCTCGACGGTGTCGGCGGCGTCCGGTTTGCCCGCGTCGAAATGCGTCACCGTCGTCGAGGCCAGGTGCCCGCCCGCCGACGAACCCATGATGCCCACGCGCCGGGCGTCCACCTTCCAATCGCCGGCGCGCGCGCGCACCAGGCGGATGGCGCGGGCCGCGTCCTGCATCATGCTCGGATGCCGATAGCCGTCTTTGCCGCCCAGGCGATATTTGAGCACGAAGGCCGCGACGCCGTGCGCGTTGAGATAGAGCGCGTAGTCGTTGCCCTCGTGGGGGGCGAGCATCCCGTAGCCGCCGCCGGGACAAACCACCACCGCCGCGCCGGACGCCTTGTCCACACTGGGCAGATAGGGCGTGAGCGTTGGAATGTCCTTGGCTTCCTTGCCGAGGGTGCCCGGAGCGCCGTCCGGCCAGAGCGGAATGGGGTCTTGTGGTTGAGCCGCGGCGAGCACCACGGTTACCAGCAACGTGAGGAGGGGCAGAAGACGTTTGTTCATGGCGCCGATGATAGTTGGGAACCGGAAAAGATCAACTCATCGAGCGACTGCCGTAACCCGCTACTCCATGCATCGGCGCATTCCGGCAATAGTTGAGCGGAGCGGGACAAAACTTAAGACCGGTTTGGCTAAATTTTTCTTTGGATTGGCTAAGTTTGATTCTGGGTTGGCTAAGTTTTTCTTTGGTTCGGCAAAATAAATTGTTGGTTTGGCTAATTTTAGCCACGAATTGGCTAAATATTTCTCTGATTTGGCAGTGATCGGAACTGGTCCGGCAGAATTAATTCCTGGCGTGGCTGATTTTCACCGTGATCTGGCTGGGATTGGCGTCAGCGGGGTAAAATTCATGACTGGATCGGCTGCGGCTCACACGCGCCGCAGGATGATCGTAACAGGTCGAGCACACATTGCGTGCGAGCCAGGCGGGATTAGCCCGCCCCATACCGATTGTCGGGCGCGGGCGGCGAACTAGGAGTGTATGGACACATCCCCAAGGCGTCTTTTGTCCGGCCGTGCGGAAGTTGGGCACCCCGCCGCAGCCCGCTACTGCGCGCCGATGCCCAGCGTCTTGAGGAACGGCTCGATGCCCTGCGGACGGCCCAGAAATTTCTGGATGGACACGTTCACGTCGCGCGAATCGCCGGGCGCGTAAATCTCGTCGCGCAAACGCCGGCCCGCCGCCGCGTCCTGATATCCGTGGCGCGACTTCTCGAACACCGTCGCCAGGTCCGCCGCGATGGCGTCCGCCCAGGCGTAGCCGTAATAGCTCGCGTCATAACCCATGAGATGCCCGAAGTAGGCGACGAACGCGGTGTCCGCCGGGACGGGCAGAAACACGTCGCTGAGGATCTGGTTGGACAACTTCAGGCAATCCACGCCCGGCTTCACGTCCGTGTGCAGCGCCAGATCCAGCAGCGCAAAGGACAGTTGCCGCCGATAAAACGTCGCCACCGTCGCCAGCTTCGCGGCTTTGAGTTGCTTGAGAATCTGGGGCGGGATTTTCCTGGACGGATCGCGGTAGTCCGCTGCGAAGCCGTCCAGCACCTGCTTGTCCCACACCCAGTTCTCCAGCATCTGCGACGGCGCCTCGACGAAATCGCGCGGCACGCTGGTGCCGGCGAAGCGCGCGTAGTTCGCGCGCGTGAGGATCGAATGCAGCGCATGGCCGAACTCGTGGAAGAGCGTCTCCACCTCGCTGTGCTGCAGCAGCGAGGGCTTGCCTGGCTGCGGTTCGGGGAAATTGCAGATGAGCGCGACGGTGGGGCGTTGATACGCACCGCCGGACAGGCGCTTGCCCTCGATGATGCCGAACTGGGCGAAGTGATTGTATTTGCCCTCGCGCGGAAACATGTCCAGGTAGAACAATCCCAGCGGCTCGCCAGTTGCGGCGTCCGAGACGGCATAAAGCTTCAAGTCCGCCACCCATTTTTCCGGCGCGTCCACCGGCACAATGACCAGCCCGAAGATGCGTTGATAGACGGTGAACATGCCGTTGAGCGCTTGCTCGTAGGGAAAGAAGACGCGGAGCGCCTCGGCGTCCACGGTGTATTTTTCCTTCTTGAGTTGGTTGCTGTAATAGGCGGTGTCCCACGCCTCGATGCGCACGTTCGCGTCTCTCGTGTCGCGCGCCTTGAGTTTTTGAAACTCCTTCAGCTCGGCGTCAAACTTCGGTTGCAGTCCGGCGGTGAGCTTCTCCAGGAAGGTGCGCGCCGTCGCCGCCGTCTTCGCCATCTTCGGCTCCACCTGGAAATCCGCCCACGAGGCGTAGCCGAGCTGCTGCGCGATGCGCTGGCGCAGTTCGAGGATTTGCTGGAGCAGCGGCACGTTTTCCGCGCGCGCCAGGTTGTGATGCACGGTGGTCAACTGGCGGCGCGTCGCCTCGCGCCGGGCATTCTCCATCACGGTGAGGCGATGGAAGGTGATGTTGGCCATGATGGTGAACTCATCGTCGCCGGTCTTGATGCCCTGCTGGCTGAGGAAACTTTCCGGCACGCCCTCCAGCTCCGCGCGGGTGAATTTGATTGCGTGTTTCGCCTTGGTCACGTTGCTCTCAAAGTCCGTCGTCAGGCGCGACAACTCTTTGCGCAACCGCTCCACCTCGGCGCGCCCGGCCGGGGGCAGTTCCAGTCCGGCGCGCTTGTAGTCGCGCAAGGTCTCCGTGAAAAACTTCGCGTCCTCGCCCGCCAGCTTTGGCTGCGTCGCGGCAAACGCCTTGACCGCCGCGTAAACGTCCTCGCGGTAATCCAGGCCCACCGCCCATTCCTGATACACCTTGATGGCGTCCGTCGCGGCGTCGCGCACGGCGGCGTTGGTGCTGGTTTCCTTGATGAGGCTGAGACGGTTGCCCGTGAGGTTGGCTTCGTAGAAAATATCGTCGAGTGCGTGAATCGTGTTGGCGAACGTCAGCTCGGCGCCGCGCCGCCGGCCCAGCGTGTCGAGCGCGGCATTGGCGCGCGTGATCGTGTTGGACACGGATTGATGGATGGTCGCGGGCGAAGTTTCCAATTGCGGCAGGCTGATGACGGAGTTGAAACGCCGCGCCTGCGCCTGCAAGTCGGCCAGGGTTTTTGTCGCCGCCGCTTTCGGAGGGGCGGAAGGTTCCGTTGATTTACAGGCCATAAGCAGACATCCAAGCACCGCGACCGAGATGAAACGATTCACGCGCGCAAGCTAAGGAGCCGCGCCGCCGCCGCGCAAGCGGATTCAGACAAAGTCAGTACGTCAGTAAGTCAGTGGGCGGGGCTGGCCAGAGGTACCGGGTGCGAAGTTGAATCGTATTTCAAAATACTGATTACTGACCCACTGGCCTACTGACCTACTGACCTACTTGTTCGTCCGCCGGTCCAGTCCCGCCAGTCGCGCATCCACCTGCTTCGCAATTATGCCGTCGCGAATCTCGATGCGGCGCGGAGTGACCGCCGCAATCTCCGGGTCGTGCGTGACGAGGGCGATGGTGTGGCCTTCCTGGCTGAGTTGACGGAACAAATTGAGGATGGCCTCGCCGGTGTGCGAGTCGAGGTTGCCGGTCGGTTCGTCGGCGAAGACCAGACGCGGATTGTTCACCAGCGCGCGGGCGATGGCGGCGCGTTGTTGCTGTCCGCCGGAAAGCTGCATCGGACGGTGGCGGGCCCGGTTGTCCAGGTCCACCAGCTTGAGCGCGGCCATCGCGCGGTCGCGTCGTTCGCGGCTGGAGACGCCGCTGTAAATCATCGGCAGTTCGACGTTTTGGAGGACGTTGAGCTTGGGCAGCAGGTTGAAGAACTGAAACACGAACCCGATTTTCTGGTTGCGGATGCGCGCCAGCTCGGTGGAAGAAGCATCCTGAATCATTGTGCCGTCCAGCTTGATGCTTCCCCGGGTGGGCGAATCCAGGCAGCCGAGGATGTGCATGAGGGTGGACTTGCCGCTGCCCGAGGGGCCGATGATGGAAATGAACTCGCCGCTGTCGATGTCGAGCGTCAGATCATCCAGCGCGCGGATTTCTTCTCCGCCGAGGTGGTATATTTTGCTGACGTTGCGAAGCTCGACCAGGGGCATGGGCGGTTGGCGTGATGCGAAGTTAGGAACCGCTGGGGCGGGCGGATCGCGGGCCATCACCGGCGGGTCGGCCACCGCTACTTCCTCCGGAGGCACCGGCTCCGGCACCGCGCGCGGAGCGATTGCCACTGGCCCCACCTCCGGGCGGGCCTTTGCCGCCGTGTGCGTCGGCGGGCGGTTCCAGCGCGACGACTTCACCGGCGGACAAACCTTTCTGCACTTCGGCGAAGGAATAATCGGTGACGCCAATCAACACCGGACGGCGCTCCACCTTCTCATCGCCCTCCTTCTTCACGTAAACGAACCGCTCGCCCTTCTCGGTGAACACGGCGGCCAGCGGCACGGCGAGGACGTTTTCCGCCGAGGCGACGGGTACGGCGACGATGGCGGTCATGCCCGGCAGCACGCGCGGGTCAATTTGCTTGATGATCACGCGCGCGGCGAAACCCTTGATGCCGTTCTTGACGATGGCTTGCGGCGCGACGCGCTCCAGCGCGCCCTTCATGCGCAGACCGGGGACGGATTCGACCTGGATTTCCACCTCCTGACCGGGGGTGAGGCGGGACACGTCGGCCTGGTTGATGTGGGCGTTGATGATCATGTCGCTGAGGTTGGCGATGGTCATGATCTCGGTGCCGCTGTTGAAGCCGGCAGAACCGGACACGGTCTGGCCGAGCGACACGGGGCGGGTGAGCACCGTGCAGTCGAACGGCGCCATGATTTTGGTTTTCGAGAGGCGGTCCTCGACCTGGCGGAGCGCCTTCTCCGTGCGTTCGAGCGCGTTGGTGGACAGGTCGAAGTCGGTCCGCGTGTCCTCGAATACTTCAAGCGAGATCAACTTCTGCTGAAACAAGTCCCGGTTGCGCCCGTAGGTGCGGCTGGCTTTCTGCAACTGCAACTTGGCGCCGTCAATTTCGGTGAGCCGCGTCGAGCGCTCAATCTGGAGATCCTTGTCGTCGAGCCGGCAGAGCAGGTCGCCTTTCTTGACCTTGTCGCCGATGTCCACGGGCAGCTCGTCAATGCGGCCGTTGATTTCCGGGCGCACGGAAACCTGGTCGGCGGGACCGATGTCGCCGGCGGCGTTGACGGTGAAGCGGATGTCGCGCGCTTCGACGATGGCGGTGGTGGGGCGGCCGGCAAGGCGGCCGTTGGGCTCCGTGGCGGGCGAATGCTTCCACAGGAAGTAACCGCCCGCTGCGAGTCCCGCGACCACGATCAAGGTAAGAAATAGTTTCATCCGTCAACAACCGCGCGATGGCTTTGCCGAGGCCGCCAGTTTCACCGGGGCACCGCGCCATTGCAAAATAATTCGAGCCGATTGGCCACTGTGAGATGGCTTGTGAACCGGCGGTATTCATTTTTGTGCCGACGCGAGACTGGCGGGTGAGAGCATGGCGGACGGAGAAGCATTCGCCCGCACTTCATTGACTTCCAAATTTATCTTGCTATGATAAAGCCGTTCACTGAGAAATCGTTTGCTGCAAACTAATCACTCAACCTCCAATAAACCTATGCCCAAAGTAAATTGTTCCCGTGCCGGCCGCGTCCGGCGCTTTCTGTTCGCACTCCTTGCCTTCAGCGTGATCGGGGCATCCGCCCTCGCCCAGGTTCCCGGCCAGGTCAGTTACCAGGGCCGCGTGCTCATGAACGGCACGAATTTCACGGGCAACGGGCAGTTTAAGTTCGCCCTTGTGAACAACAATGGCACCGTCACGTTCTGGAGCAACAACGGCACCAGCGTGGCGGGCAGCCAGCCGTCCGCGGCGGTGACGCTTCCGGTCGCCAATGGGTTGGTCATGACACTGCTCGGCGACACCACGCTGGCGAACATGACGACCATACCCGTCAGTGTCTTCGCTAATGCGGACGTGCGCTTGCGCGTATGGTTCGACGGCGGCGCGGGCTTCCAGCAACTCACCCCTGACCAGCGCATCGTGTCGGTCGGCTACGCCATGCGGGCGGAGACGGTGCCGGATGGCTCCATCACTTCCGCCAAGCTGGCACCGGGTGCGGTCACGAGCAACGCCTTGGCCAACCCGCTGGTCGTCGGTTCGAGCACCGTGAACGGGAGGCTGGATGTGTATCGCACTTCCGTCGGCACCCCCGCAATTACCTTGAATGGCTCGGCCAACCAGATCAGTACCTATGGCGACGATGGCCTCGAACAAACCCGGCTGTGGGGGCCGAGCTATGGCGAATTGCTGCTGTTCAACAGCCTCGCCAACAACGCCACGGCGGTGAACCTCACGGCGCAAGGTTCGACCGGCGGGCGGCTGACCTTGAACAACACCAACGGCAGCAGCCGCGCCATCCTCGAAGGCGAAAACACCGGCGGCTTGCTCACCCTTTACACCGCCGATGGCAACACCGGCGCCATCCTCTATGGCAACGAAGGCTCAGGCTCCGGCGCTCTCAGCCTGCGCAATACCAATGGCAGCTCCCGCTTCCGCGCTTACGGTGGCCCTGCCGCCGGAAGCATGAGCATCCTCAATGCGGCCGGCCAGGAAACCGTTGACATCAACTCTGAGCCGTCCGGAATCGTGGTCGTCCGCAACGCTGCCGGGTCCACGCGCTCTTACATGACGGCAGGCGGCAGCCAGGGCGGCGAAATCCGCAACTATGAGGAGGACGGCACGCTCACGACCATCATCCACAACGTCTCGGATGCCGGCGTGGTCAGCATGCGCAACTCCGCCGGCTTGGAAACCGTCTACTTGTGGGGTCGCAACACCGCCGGCCAGACCGGCGGCCAGATCGGTCTCAAGAACAGCTCGGGCGTTGAAACCATCACGCTCAACGCTGACAGTGCCGGCGACGGCAAGATCACCACGCAAGTTCTTCAGATCACCGGCGGCTCGGACTTGTCCGAGAACTTTGAAATCAACTCTGACAAAGCCGCCATCGAGCCCGGCATGATCGTCAGCATTGACCCAAAGAACGTCGGTGAACTGGTTCTGTGCAAGCAGGCCTTCGACAAGAAGGTCGCCGGCATTGTCAGCGGTGCGGGTGGCGTCAAGACTGGGATGTTGATGGGCCAGGCCGGCACCAAAGCCGACGGCAAACATCCCGTCGCCCTCACCGGTCGCGTCTATTGCTGGGTGGATGCCGACGCAAGCGGTCCCGTGGAAGCGGGAGATCTGATCACCACATCCAACACCCCCGGCCACGGCATGAGGGTGGGCGAATCCACCCGCGCCTCCGGCGCCATCATCGGCAAGGCGATGTCATCGTTGGAAAAAGGCAAGGGGCTGGTGCTCGTGCTGGTGTCGCTCCAGTAAACGCTCGCCGCATCCAAACTTATGAAAAGATTACTTTACGGTCTCAGCGTGCTGCTGGCCGGCGCGACGCTGGCCACGGCCGATATTACCGTTCGCCTCTCCGTCAAGGCAGTGTTGAACCCGGCGACGGGCAACCGGCAACCGGGCGTGAGTGACGTGACGTTCTCCAACACCGTCGTGGCGATGAACGACATGCTCAACAGCTACGGGCGCGGCTACCACATCCAGTGGGTGGGCAATGCCTTGGTAAACGTCGGCGGCCTGAACCAGTTCAATACCGGGCCGAGCCAGTATTACGACAAGGACTTCGTCAACGACGACGACGGCGATGCGAAGAAGGACGAATTCGAGGCCAAAGCCATCGCTAGTCCCGTCACCTATGGATGGGACACCACGGCCGTGAACATCTACATCGTACGCTTCGGCGGCGCGAACTGGAACGTCTGCTCCTTCCCCGGCTCCCAAATCATTCTGGTTAACGGCGCCGCCGGCTACTCCACCGCCACCACGGTGCTTCACGAGATTGGCCATTACTTCAACCTCTCCCACACCTTCAATGGGCGGCTGAATCAAAACTCCAACGGAACCCCCTGCACCAACGGCTGCAACTGCGCTGTATTCGTTGGCGGCGGCGGCGACGCGGTTGCCGACACCATCCTCGACCACGATTGCTGGACGGACCAGAACGACATCGCCATCGGCAACTACGGAACAAGCTACGCCAGCAGCACGAGCGGCCAAAGGGCTGCGGTGGATCGCATCTGGAACAACCTCATGTCTTACCACGGACGCCAGCACACCACCACCCTCTGCACTCCAGACCAGAACGACCGCTGGACCGACTCTGCCAACAGCGACCGTCCCGGTGTACGCACCGGCCGCACGCGCTTCGTCGCGACCACTGGCAGCGACACCACCGGCACGGGCACCAGCACCAGCCGCTACCGCACCGTCGCCAAAGGCGTCGCGGTCGTCAATGACCCCGACGACATCGTGCTCCTGCGCACCGGCAACTACAACGAACCGCAGACCATCACCAAGGCCCTGACGTTTCGGGCCACGCGCGGCGACGCGATCATCGGCAAACCTTGAAGCCACCGTTATGAGAACGCTTGTCATCCTGTTTCTCGGCCTGTTGGGGCTGGCGACCGGCCGTGCCCAGACCGGCATTGATTGGTTCACGATGGACGCGGGCGGCCTGCCGGCGTCCAGCACAAATTACCTGGTGAACGACACCCTCGGCCAGGCAGAAGCCGGCATCAGCACCAGCGCTAATTACCGAATCGTGGGCGGCTTCTGGGCGTTGGAAGGAATGGGCCCCTCGACGGGAGGGCCGATCCCGCCGTTGCTTCACATCGAGTTTGCGTCAGCGACGCACGTGCGCGTGTGGTGGCCATCGCCCTCGACCGGCTTTGGGCTGCAATCCAACTCCGATGTCGCCGCGCCCGCCGCGTGGGCCAGCTACCTCGGCGGGGTCAGTGATGACGGCGTGAGGCGCAGCGCCCTTTTCCCAATCAGTTCGGCACCGCGCTTCTTTCGCTTGCGTTCTCCGTAACGATACGCGGAAGTTTTGAAATGAAACTTGCGGAGCGCGCCCTTTCCGGGATGGGAAGGAGTTCCACGAGTCCATGGTCAAACGGATCGGTCCGCCCGACTGCGATTGACTGTGCAATTCGAGGGCAAGCGCAATTATTTCCGGATCAACTGTCGGCGGGAATTCAAAAGTAGATTTTCGCGCGCGTTCAAAACGAGACACTTTTAACCAGATGGGTTCTCGGGGTACTGAGCCGCACACAAACTTCCGGATAAGTGAGCCCGGTTAAAATTGGATTCAACCCGGTTAAAATTGGATTCAACCCACGTTCAAACCCCATTGGACTCGGCCGAGCCCAGGCTCGACCCGGTTGTCAAGGACTTGGTCGTGACGCGGACGGTAATTGTGTTCTGGCGTTATTTGCCGGGCACGATGTCTGCTCAACAACTCTCGGTTGCCGGATGGATGCCGGCGTAAATGATAAACTCAATAAAAAATAAGTGGCACACCATCAAGGTTTTGCCATACTCCGCCTCCGTTATGGAAAACAACAAGTCTTGGTATGGAAAACTGGTCTTCTTAGCCGCACTTCTCCTCTTCGCCCCGGCAGTTTTTGCCAGCGAAGCCGACATCCAGATACCGGATCTGGCCAGCGTCCGCTTTGGCAGTCTGCAAGGCATGCACATCCTTTACGCCGGCCTGCTCGTGTGCGTGTTCGGCGTCATCTTCGGGTTGCGCCAATATCAGCAGACAAAAAATCTGCCCGTCCACAAGAGCATGGGCGACGTGTCGAACATCATCTGGGAGACGTGCAAGACGTATTTGATGCAACAGGGCCGCTTCCTGTCGGTGCTCTGGGTGCTCATCGCCGCGTGCATGGCATATTATTTTCTGGTGCTGGAACACAAGGGCTTTGGGCCCGTGCTGGTGATCCTCCTGAGTTCGATTCTCGGCATTCTCGGTTCCTACGGGGTGGCGTGGTTCGGCATCCGCATCAACACCGTCGCCAACTCGCGCACGGCCTTCTCCGCGTTGCAGGGCAATCCGCTGGCGACGCTGCTCATCCCGCTCAAGTCCGGCATGAGCGTCGGCATGTTGCTCGTGAGCGTGGAATTGTTCTTCATGATCTGCATCCTGGCGTTTCTGCCCAAGGAACTGGTCGGCCCGTGCTTCATCGGTTTCGCCATTGGCGAATCGCTCGGTGCCAGTGCGCTGCGCATCTGCGGCGGCATCTTCACCAAGATCGCCGACATCGGCGCGGACTTGATGAAGATCGTATTCCAACTGCCGGAAGATGATCCGAAGAACCCCGGCGTCATCGCCGATTGCACGGGGGACAATGCTGGCGACTCGGTGGGCCCGACGGCGGACGGTTTTGAGACCTACGGCGTCACCGGCGTGGCGTTGATCGCTTTCCTGGCGCTGGCGCTGGCGTTGAAGCCGCTGATCTGCGCCACGCTCATCATCTGGCTCTTCGCGATGCGCATCCTGATGGTGATCACCTCGCTGGTTTCATACTTCATCAACGAAAAAATCAGCGCGATAAAATACGGCAGCAAAAAGGATTTCGACCTCGAAGCGCCGCTGACACATCTGGTGTGGATCACCTCGATTGTATCCATCGTGGTGACCTTCGCGGCCAGCTATTACCTGCTGCCGGACGGGCCGGATTCCGGCGCGCAAACCACCAAGGGGCTGTGGTGGGTGCTCTCGTGCATCATCAGTTGCGGCACGCTCGCCGGTGCGGTGATCCCGGAGTTCACCAAGGTCTTCGTGAGCACGAATTCGCGGCATGTGAAAGAGGTCGTGAACGCCTCCCAGCACGGCGGCGCGTCGCTGAACATTCTGTCGGGCTTCGTCGCGGGAAATTTCTCCGCGTTTTGGAAAGGGTTGGTCATCCTGGCGTTGATGCTCGTCAGCTACAAGCTGGCCGGGGCGGATTCGCCGGTGGCGAAGTTGATGCCGGAGTACGCCTTTGCGCCACCCATCTTCGCGTTCGGCCTCGTGGCGTTCGGCTTTCTCGGCATGGGCCCCGTGACCATCGCGGTGGACAGCTTCGGCCCGGTGACGGACAACGCGCAGTCGGTTTACGAACTGAGCCAGATCGAATCCGCCCCGAACATCAAGGCGGAGATCAAGCGCGACTTCGGTTTTGAACCGGACTTTGAAGGCGCCAAGCACCAGCTTGAAAAAGGCGACGGTGCCGGCAACACCTTCAAGGCCACCGCCAAGCCCGTGCTCATCGGCACGGCCGTCGTCGGCGCGACCACGATGGTGTTCGGCATCATTATGCTGCTCGAAAAATCCTTCGGCGGTGTGGTGGCGAAACTCAGCCTGGTACAACCGGAGATCATGATGGGCCTGCTCTTTGGCGGTTCCGTCATCTACTGGTTCACCGGCGCTTCCACGCAGGCCGTCGTCACCGGCGCGTACCGCGCGGTCGTGTTCATCAAGAACAACATCAAGCTCGACAAGGCCACCGCGTCCATCGAGGACAGCAAGGAAGTCGTGAAAATCTGCACGGTGTACGCGCAGAAGGGCATGGTGAACATCTTCATCGTCATCTTCTGCCTGTCGCTGGCGCTGCCGTTCTTCGATCCGTATTTCTTCATCGGCTACCTCATCGGCATCGCCTTCTTCGGGTTGTTCCAGGCCATCTTCATGGCCAACGCCGGTGGCGCGTGGGACAACGCCAAGAAGATCGTCGAAGTGGACATGCGGCAGAAAGGCACCCCGCTGCACGCCGCCACCGTGGTCGGTGACACCGTGGGCGACCCGTTCAAGGACACTTCGTCCGTGTCGCTCAACCCCGTGATCAAGTTCACCACGCTCTTCGGACTGCTGGCGGTGGAAATCGCCGTGAGCATGATGAAAGACCCCAACCTCAAGGGTTACACGACGCTCATCGGCGTCGTCTTCCTGGTCATCGCGCTGTGCTTCGTCTATCGCTCCTTCTACGGCATGCGCATTCCGGCCGAGTCGGCGGCGGAGTCAACCTCGCGGTCGCACGGCGCGAACGGCCACGCGGTCGCAGCGGAACACGCGGCGAAAGCACGCTGAACCAGTTAGCCGCAATTTAACTCGCGCGCCCGGATGCAATTCCGGGCGCGCTTTTTTTGATTGATGCCGGCATCCCGGCGCTGAAGTGGAAGCCCGTCACCGCCGACCGTGTGCTCACCGATTGGCGGGGTCTTCGGATCCGTGAAATCACGTTTTGCCATCCGTGCGATGGCGCGGTCTATGTCTATCTCACCACCGAGATGACGCTCGAACCGGGGCTGCTGGTGTTGCTCTACAAGACGCGCTGGGAGATCAGAGGGTGTTTGACGAAACGAAGACCAAGCTGGCGGAGAAGAAATCCTGGGCGACCACGACAACGGCCAAGGAGATGCAATTGCACTTTTCAATCAACTCAAATTTCAAATCCTAAAGTGGTAAATGACTTCAAACTCTGTTCCGCTCCCGCC
>JANNEF010000307.1:0-7688 GCA_031378375.1 Verrucomicrobiota bacterium
CTTCGCCGACCGCGCGGAAATCGCCGCCATCGTCGCCCGCACGCAGAAGCAAGGCGGCGGCCTCCGCACGCTCATCCACGAACTGACGGAGAGCGCACTTTTTCAAACACGATGAAACCACTGCTCCTGCTCCTGCTCACCTTCGCCGCCGCTTTTGCCGGCGAGGAAAATGTGACCCACCGCGTGACCGGACTTTTCTCCCCGCAGCGGGAAATGGCGCTGCGTGCGGCGATGGAAAAAGTGCCGGGCGTGAAGCTGGTGAGCGTGGACTTCGAGCACGCGGAAGCGGTCTTCGCCTACGATGCGACGGTCGCTTTCAAGGGCACGAAGCCGGAGAAAATCGTCGAGCGTTTCGCCGAGCTGCTGCGCAATGCCACACGCAACACGCTCGGCATCGCACCGCTCGACCCGACACCAAAGGACAAACTCGCGCGCCTCGAAATCGCCGCCGCGGGCTGCGATTGCCAGGCGTGCGGGCTGGCGGCTTACGAGAGTATTTTCAAAATCGCGGGCGTCGCGGCGGCGACGGTGGATTTCAAGGACGGGCGCGTCGTCGCGCTCGTGGATGCCGAAAAAACCAACCGCGCCGTGCTGGAGGCCGCGCTGAAAAAGCGCGGCGTGGAAATGAAAACGCCTCAGACCGCGCCGCCTGCCAAGTAGTCCGCACAACTCAACACACATATGACATCCATCCTCGCTCATCGTTCCATCAATCGCCGCACCTTCCTGCGCGGCGCTGGCATCACGCTCGCGCTGCCGTTTCTCGAAGCCATGCTGCCGCGCTTCGCCTCGGCCGCGAGCGAGGCCGCGAAGCCACGCCGCATGATTTGCATCGAGACGAACATGGGCATCATGCCGCAGTTTTTTTTCCCGGAGAAAGCGGGCGCGGATTTTGCGCTCACGCCGTATCTCGAAAAGCTCGCGGCGCATCGCTCGCAGATGACGGTGTTTTCCGGCGTGAGCCATCCGGGCGTGACGGGCGGGCACAATGCGGAGAAGTGCTTTGCCACGGGCACGCCGCATCCGGATCGCGGCGGGTTTCGGAATTGGATTTCGCTCGATCAATTTGCGGCGGAGCAACTAGGCAACCGCACGCGGCATCCATCTCTCGTGCTGGCGATGACCACGGAAGGCTCGACGCTCAGCTACACGCGCAGCGGTGCGCCGATCCCGGCGGAGCGCAGCCCGAAGAAATTGTTTCAGCGGCTCTTCGTGCAGGGCAAGCCGGAGGAGGTCGCGGCGAACGTCGAGGCGCTGCGGCAGGGGCGCTCGATGCTCGATTTCGTGGGCGAGCAATCGAAGCGGTTGAACCGCTCGCTTTCCAAAAGCGACCAGCAGCGGATGGACGAATACTTCACCTCGGTGCGCGAGCTGGAGGGCCGCCTGCACAGCTCGGAGGAATGGGAGCACAAGCCGAAACCCGTCGTCACCGCGAAGGCGCCGGACGACATCGAGGACGGGCGCGAGTTCGTCGCGAAGACGCGGCTGATGTTCGACGTGATGAAGCTGGCGCTGGAGACGGACAGCACGCGCATCATCTCGCTCTTCATTGATACGACGGTGATTCACGGCATCACGCACCACGGTGGCCGGCCCGATGTCATCACCGACCTGCGCGCGAAGGAAGAGGCGCAGTTCGCCGCGCTGGGCGATTTCCTCACCGCGCTCGCCGGGACGAAGGAGGAAAACGAAACGCTGCTCGACCGCACGATGGTCCTCTACGGCACACCGATGGGCAGCGCGAATTCGCACGACAACAGCAACCTGCCCGTCCTGCTCGCGGGCGGCGGTTTCAAACACGGCCAGCACCTCGCCTTTGACAAAGCAAACAACTACCCGCTCTCAAATCTCTTCGTCTCGATGCTCCAGCGGCTCGGCATCGAAGCGGACACATTTTCCACGTCGAAGGGGACGATGCGTGGGCTGGAACTCCTGTGATTGGGGGCGAAGGTTTCTTGCCCCACGAATCACTTCAGCACACCATGAATCCCATGAACACCCGCCGCCAATTCCTCAAACAAGCTGGCGCCGCCAGCGCCGTCCTCACCACTCTCGGCACACCGCTCCTCGGCCAGGAAGCAGCCCGCCCCGCCGCGCCGAAGAAAACCCTGCGCCTCGGCTTCGTCGGCGTCGGGGTGAAAGGCTCCTCGCATGTCGGCCATCTGCTGCGCATGGAAGGCGTCGAGTTGCGCGCCGTGTGCGACATCGTTGACCTCCAGTGCCGCGAGGTGCAGGAGCAGGCGAAGCGGCTCGGCAAACGTCCGCCCACGATCTATTCGCGCGGCCCGCGCGACTTCGAGCGCATGTGCGCGGAGGAAGAGTTGGACCTCGTCTATACCGCCACGCCGTGGGAAGTGCATGTGCCCGTGTGCCTCGCCGCGATGAAGAACGGCAAGCACGCCGCCACTGAGATCCCCGCCGCCTACACTATCGAGGAATGCTGGCAACTCGTGGAGACCTCCGAGAAAACCGGCCGCCATCTTTGCATGATGGAAAACGTCAACTACATGCCGGACGAACTCGTCATCTACAACATGGTGCGACGCGGCGTGCTCGGGGAGTTGATTCATGCCGAGGGCGGCTATCTGCACGACACGCGCGGCTTGAAATTCGCGGACACCGGCGAAGGTCTCTGGCTGGGCAAGCACCACGCCGAGCGCAATGGAAATCTTTATCCCTGCCACGGCATCGGCCCGCTCGCGTGGTATCTGAACATCAATCATGGCGACCGGTTGGATTACCTCGTCTCGATGAGTTCCAAAGCCCGCGGACTCGATCTCTACGCCGAGAAGCACCTGCCTGCCGACCATCCCAAGCGGAAGCGCAAATATCTCAATGGCGACGTGAACACCTGCCTCATCCGCACGGTGAACGGCCTCAGCATTTCGATCACGCATGACACCGACGCGCCGCGCCCTTACAGCCGCATCAATCTGGTGCAAGGCACCAAGGGCCTCGTCAGTGGCTGGCCGCAGATGGCCGTCAGCCTGGAGATTCCCGGCAACCCGCATCCCGCCTGGCTGCCCGGCGAAAAGTTTCGCGTCGAGCACGCGAGCGCGCTGCGGACGCACGCGAAGGAAGTTCATGCGAAACTGCCGGGCATCGCGAAAGACTTCGGTCGCATCCTCGAAGGCGCGGTCTGGCACTACGGACCTGACCACGACGTGCGCCACGGTGATTTCCTCGAAGACTACCGTCTCGTTGATGCACTCCGCAGCGGGGTCGCGCCCGACTTCGATGTCTATGACGCCGCGACCTGGAGTTCCATCGCCGTGCTCAGTGAAAAGTCAGTTGCCGATCGCAGCCGTCCCGTGGACTTCCCAGACTTCACCAAAGGGAAGTGGAAGACGACTCCCCCGATCAAGCTCATGGGAGTGTGATGTCGGGTCGAAAGATTGTTGCTCCATGACCCTCCACTTCGCCATCGCCGTCCTTGCGTTGTTCGCGACCGCTTCGCCACTCGCCGCCGAATTCCGCATTGGCTTTGCCTCCGCCGACATCACGCCGCCCGTCGGCTGGCGGCGCGCGGGCGGCTTCACCGAACTCATTAGCACGGGCGTCAACGACCCGCTGATGACCAAGGCGATGGTCGTGCAGGATGGCGCGACGACGTTTGCGTTCGTGGGCAACGATCTTTGTTCCGTGCCGCGCGACCTGACGGACCTCGCCCGCATCCGGGCCAACCAACTCACCGGGATTCCCGTCGCCAACATCGTCATCACCGCCACGCACACGCACGGCGGGCCGGAGTATCTGGGACCGTTGCGTCAGTTCCTCCACCAGCGCGCGTTGAAGGCGAACAACGGCATCGACCCGCACGAACCGATCGATTACCGCCGGCAACTCGTCGCGCGCTGGGCGGACGTCATCGCCGCCGCGTGGTCGAATCGCCAGCCGGCGTCGCTGGAAGTCGTCATCCCGCGCCTCGAAGGCGTCGCGTTCAACCGCCGCTACTGGATGAAGGATGGCTCCACCGGCTGGATTCCGCGCAAGGGCGACACCAACATCTTTCGCCCGGCTGGCCCGGTGGACACGGACTTCCCTTTCCTGCTCGCGCGGCGCGCCGGCTCCACGGAAGGACTTGGCTCGCTCGCCGTCTTCGCCATGCACACGGCGGTGTATGGCGGTCCGGCGTTCGGCGCGGTTTTCCCCGGTCTCTTGCAGACCAACCTCTCGGCGGCGTTTGGCCCCAAGTTCGTTTCCATCTTCGGCGAAGGCTGTGCGGGCGATGTGAATCATCTGAACCCGTTCAATCCTGACCCGCAGCATTGGACGAATGTGTCGCCCGCCATCGGCCGCGCGATGGCGCAGGTGGCGTTGACGAATCTGCCCTACGCGAGCGCCGTGAAGCCGGGTTCGTTCGCGGTGCGCTCGGCGGTCGTGATGGCGCCGGTGACGCCCATCAGCTACACGGAGATTGATGCCGCGAAGAAAGTGATGGAGACGTTGGATCAGAACGGCGCGGCGTTTCTGGTGATCGTGGACGCCTGGCGGAAGATCTTTCAAAAACAATTCTGGGAACGGCACGACGGGCGGTTGCCGCAGGAGGTGCAGGTCGTGCGCTTCGATGCCGACACCGCGCTCGTCACGCTGCCGCACGAGATCTTCACCGAACTCGGCATCGCCATCAAAGCCGCGTCGCCGTTTCGCCGCACGATGGTCGTCTCGCTCGCCAACGATCTCGACTTCTACATCCCCACGCGCCGCGCCTTCGAGGAAGGCAACTACGAACCCACCACTTGCCCACTGGAAACCGGCTGTGGCGAACGCCTCGTCGCTGCCGCCGTGAAACTCTTGAACGAACTGAAACCATGAAGAACCTACGATTTGCCATTTTTGGAGCCGGCTTTTGGGCACGCTGCCAGCTCGCTGCGTGGCGTGAAGTCGGCGGTGTCGAGTGTCTCGCCATATACAATCGCAGCCGCGACAAGGCGGAGGCGTTTGCGCGCGACCTGGGGATTCCGGCGGTCTATGACGATGCCGAAAAGTTGTTGCGCGAGATGAAGCCCGACTTCGTGGACAACATCACCGAGGTCGGCGGACACAAACCGCTCTCGCTGCTTTGCGCGAAGCATCGTATCCCGTGCATCTGCCAGAAGCCGATGGCCGCCTCGCTCGCGGACGCGCGGCAGATGGTCGCAGCGTTTGCCAAAGCAAAGACGCCGTTCTTCGTCCACGAGAACTGGCGCTGGCAGACGCCGATGCGCGCGCTCATCAACACGCTGCGCTCGGGTGTCGTCGGCACGCCGTTCCGGGCGCGCTTGTCCTTCACCAGCGGTTTCGATGTCTGGGCGAACCAGCCTGCGCTCGGTGAGTTGGAACAATTCATCCTCACAGACATCGGCACCCACGTTCTCGATACGGCCCGGGCGTGCTTCGGTCAGGCCCATTCCCTCTACTGTCAGTTGCACAAGACGCTGCGGCCTGCGGTGAAGGGCGACAATGTTGCAACGCTGTTGCTCTCGATGGGTGAGGCGCGGACGAGCGTCGTGGTCGAACTGGCCTACGCCAAGACGCCGCTGGAGCGAGAGTGCTTTCCCCAGACGCTGGCGTTTGTCGAAGGATCGCTCGGCAGCATCGAAGTCACGAATGACTACTGGCTGCGCGTCACGACGAAGAAGGGAACGCACAGCCGCCGGCACGCGCCGCCGCGTTACGCGTGGGCCGATCCGCGCTACGACGTCGCGCAGTCCAGCATGGTCCTGTGCCATCGCGATTTGCTGGCGGCGCTGCGCGGCGAGGGCAAAGGCGAAACCACAGGAGCGGATAATCTCAAGACGCTGGAGCTGGTTTTCGGCGCGTATGAATCGGCGAAGAGGGATGCGGTGGTGAGGTTCTGAGGCAAAGGTCGGCATGAGTTGACGTTGCTTCAACCTTCACTTCGCGCTGTGCAATTCACCAAAACTTTGAGCGGATTGTTCTAGTGCGGATCATGGACGCCTCGAATAGCATGGCGGCCATGATTCCATCAGGAAAGTTCCGCGCCTTCTTGACGCCGTTTCACGGAACGGAGATCGATCCGGCGCCACATGCTGCGACTGGGTTTTACTTCGCCGCTCGTTGATCTCGTGAAAGCCAACGCTCAATCAAAGCTCATGCACTCATCGATTCCACCCCTTCGTTCATTGCTGGCGGCCACATTCGCGGTCGCTGTTTCTCTCATGCTGACGAGTTGCGACAAGCCGGATTCCGGTGGCGCTTCGGCGAAGTCATCCAGCGGTCCCGCAATGCCCGGTCAGGTGAAAACCGTCGGCGTTGCCTTCGAGACCTTGCAGACGGAGTACTGGGTCGCGGGCTTCGAGGCCATCAAGGCCGAGTTGAAGAAGCGCGACATCACCATGCTCGAAGCCGTGGCTGACAGCGACGCGAGCCGACAGTTGCAGCAGGTGAAGACCTTCATCACGCGCGGTGTGGATGGCATCATCCTCGTGCCGAAGGATGCCAAGACCTGCATCCCGATGATTCGCGCGGCGAACGCGGCGAAGATTCCCATCGTGCTGTTCAACCGTCCCGCCGACAAGAGCGACGCGGTGTCCACCGCCGTCGTCGCCGACAACCGCACGCTCACCCGCGACACGGTCGCCTACATGATCGAGCAGGCGCGCAAGACCGGCACCTAGCACAAGGCGTTGGTCGTGCTCTGCGACCTCGGCGACATCAACGCCATCGGCCGGCGCGACGGGTTCGAGGACGCGGTGAAGGGCAACGAAGGAATCATCGAAGTCGTGTCACGCGTGCCGAGCGAATGGAATCAGGAGAAGGCCCAGGCCGGCGTGGCGAACGGGCTGCAGGCGAACCCGGACATCAGCTTCATCTTCACGTCGTCGGACTTTCTGTTCCCATCCATCACGTCCGCGCTCAAGGCGGCGGGCCGCTACAAGAAGATCGGCGAGCCGGGGCACGTCATCCTCGGCGGCTTCGACGGCGATGCGACTGCCTATCAGATGCTCAAGGATGGCTACCTCGACGCGACCGGCGTGCAGGATGTTTACTATGAAGCACAGGTCTCGGTGCAGGCGCTGGTGGATCGGCGTGAAGGCAAGCCGGTGGCGGATATGTTTCTTGATCCCGGCTTCGTGATTCATCAGGGCAACCTGAAGGAGATGGCGGCGCGGATGTGGGGAGCGAACATCAGGAAGTAGTCGTTTCCCGGAATCCGAATGACCGCGACGACCACCACGAACCACCAACCACGAACCACGAACAACAAGTGGCTTCTCTCCGAGTATCTCGTGCTCGGCCTCACGGTGCTGCTGTTTGCTGTTCTCGCTCCGTTCACGCCGGGGCTGATCAGTGGCGCGAATTTGCTCAACATCCTCGGCTATCTCCTGCCACTGCTGGTCGTCGCCATTGGCATGACGCTGGTGATGATCACGGGCGGGATTGATCTCTCGGTCACATCCATCATCGCGCTGACCAGCGTGGTGGGCGCGAAGCTGATGAGTGAAGACACCTGCGCCTTCGCCACACCGCTCGGGGTCGGCGTCATGCTCGCTCTGGGCGCGGGACTGGGTGCGGTGAACGGCGCGGTCGTCACGCTGCTGCGGCTGCCGGCCTTCATCGTCACGCTGGCGTCGATGATGTTTCTCAGCGGGTTCGCCGTCTGGCTCACGCAGTCGAAGAACATCTACGGATTGCCGGGAACATTCCTCGCGCTGGGCCAGCGTCTGCCCATCACGTTCGCACTC
>JANNEF010000319.1:0-24264 GCA_031378375.1 Verrucomicrobiota bacterium
TCGTCGAGCGCGAGGTTGAAGGCGAGCAGACGCTCGGGCTTCACTTCGATTTGCAGTTGCCGCACATCGCCGCCGAAGATGTCCACCTTGGCCACGCCGGGCACGGCGAGCAGACGTGGGCGCAGCGTCCAGTCGGCGAAGGTGCGGAGTTCCATCGGCGTGCGCTGCACGGAATTCAGACCGAGGACCAGCGCAAGACTCGTGCTGGACGTGAGCGGCCCCATCTTCGGCGCTTTGACGCCGGAAGGGAGTTGCGCGGCGGCTTCGTTGATGCGTTCGCCGGCCATCTGGCGCACGCGGTAAATGTCCGCGCGATCGTCGAAGGTCAGTGTGATGGCACTGAGTCCCTGGATGGATTCACTGCGAATGCTCGCGAGTTGCGGCGTGCCATTGAGCGCGGTTTCCAGCGGGCGCGTGACCAGCGCCTCGACTTGTTCAGGCGAGAGGCCGGGCGCTTCGGTCTGCACGACGACCATCGGCGGCGCGAACTCCGGGAACACGTCGAGCTTGGTGCGCGAAGCGACGAACGCACCGTACGTGACGACGAGGCACGCCAGCGCAATGACGACGCCACGAAACTTGAGTGAGTGAGAAACTAGCCAGTTGAGCATGGCGTTAGTCCTTCATCTGGATGCTGCCCTTGAGTTCTTCCGAGAGCAGAGATTGCGCGCCGGAGACGATGACGAGCTGCTTCCACTCGCCGCTATCGAGCCAGCCGTCAGGATGCGGGCGGTCGAGCGAAACCACACGGCGCACGAAGGTGTCAGCGGCGGTTTGAACATAGGCCCAGCCGAGGCCAGCGTGGCGCACGACCGCGCTGCGTGGAAGCACGGTGCCCTGCTCGCTCGCGCCCATGTCGAGGCGCGCGAGTAGCGTGGAGCCGGGAACAAGTTGCGTGGCATTGGTCGTGATGAGGCAAAGATAGCTTTGTCCGGCGATAGTGGAATCGGTGACTGGTGCCGGCCCCAGGACGCGCGCCGGGGCGATGGCGTCACCGCTCTGACCAACGAGGCGAAGCGTCTGCGGTGATGTTGCGAGCTTGTCGGTCGCGAGCAATTCGACGCGCACCAGCGCGGCTTCACGCTGAAGCAGCAAACGCGCGAACGCGGGCAGGTCTTCGCGTCCGGCGATGGCGCGGCCCCAAGTTGCCGCGATGCGGTCGTGTGCGGCTTCGACGGCGAGGGTGTGTTGCGTGACGAGGGCAGCGGCTTGCTCGACGGCGCTGGCGGAAGCGTTCTGGCCGTTGTCGAACAGCTTCTTTCTGCGCTCGTGGTCGGTGCGGGCGGTGTCCAGCGCGGCTTGCGCGGAACGGAGTTCATTCAAGACCCCGGCGAGTGCCGCGCCGTCCAGCACGCGGGCCATGGCGGAGAGTTCGGTGATGACGAAGCCGAGGACAGGCACGGCGGTTTGCAGGCCGAGCCGCTTTTGGGTTTCGGCATCAAGCTTCAAGACGGTCGCGCCATCCGCACCGCGTTCGACACGGGACGGCGCGATGACCGGCGCTTCCGCCGTGGCTTCGAGGTCGCGCTCCTTGCGCATTTCAAGATAGGCGAAAACAAGCCCGGCCACGGCAGCGATGACGAGCACAACGAGGATGAGGACTTTCTTCATGGTTCGGAGCGGCGGGGGTTAAGACTCAGGTCGAGCGGAAGCGGAAACTGGATGGCGTCCTCCAGTTCTCCGAAGGCGCGCAGTGCCTTGACGCGGGCTTCCCAGTGGAAGAGTTCGTCAGCGGCCAGTTCGGCTTTGGCAGTCAATACGTCGAGCGATTCAATCGCACCAGCGTCGAATTGCGCTTGGAGCGACTTCACGCGGGTTTCCTGGGCGGCACGAAATTCTTTCATCGCTGCAAGGCGTGATTGCGCGCCGTGCCACACGACCAAGACCCGGTCCACCTCGCCAATGATGCGCGCCTGAAGCCCGAGCACACGCGCGGCGGCTTCGCCTCGCTTGGCTTCGGCTTCCGCAATGGGGCCTTGGTTGCGATTGAGGACGGGGACTTCCACGGTGAGACCAAGCGCCCATTTGTTGTCGCCTTGATCAAACTGGTAGCCGGTGCCGAGATGCACGTCGGGATATTGCTTGGCGATTTCCAGTCGGAGCGCTGTTTCGGCGGCAGCGTATTCAGCGAGAGCGGCGAGAAGATCGGCGCGCGATGTGAGGGCGCGGCGACGCGCTTCGGCGGAGGCGAGCGCGGCATCGGTTGTCACGTCGGCGTTCAGCGCCGCCACGGGCGGCAGTGACTTGAGCGGCACCCCGATGGCGGCGGCGAGGCGGGCGCGTGCTTCATCTGCCTGCACGCGGGCATCGGCGATGTTCTTGCGCGTGCGGGCGAGCGCAAGGCGTGCGGGTGCGACTTCGGTCGTGGTCGCAGCGCCGAGGTAGAGTTTCGTTTCCATCGCCGTGAGCGCGCGCTGTTGAGCGGCAAGCTGGCGCGACAACAATTCTGCGCGCTGCCCGGCGTCGTGGTGGTCGAGCAACGCCACGCGCACGCCGGAGCGGACTTGCCATGCCACGTCGCCGAGCCGCAGCCGGGCCGCTTCGCTAAGATGTTGCGCTCGTGCGATGCGATGTCCGCGCTTGCCCGCCGTCTCAATTGGGATGTCGAATTGAAGCGTGGCAATCCACGGCGAGACGCCGCCAGCCGCGTTGAAGTTGTATTCGGGCGTGACGCCGACGGTTGGATTGGGTCTTCCACCGGCCGTGATTTCCGCCGCGCGCACGGAGGCGAGTTCCGCCCGCGCCACGTCGAGCTTGGGATGAAGGAAGAGCGCGGCCAGCGTGAGTTGCTCGAAGTTCCACTCTGCGAGCGGCCACACAGACACGGGGCCGAGATTGGTTTCGACAAAGGCGCGAAGCTCCGGTGTGTCCAGAGCGCGCGCGTCGAAGTCGTCAGCCGTTTGCACCACGTCGAACGGCTTCGACTCGAAATGGGCGCAGCCGGCCAGCAACAGCGTCAGAGCCAGAGCGGCCAGAGGTGGGACAGTTCGCACCCGTCGAGACTGCCCGAGCGGCGGCCCCCAAAGCCTGAACCGAACATTACAGCTTTTTAAGCTTTCGACGGCGTTTGGGAATCGCCGGGGCATCACGCGCTGTGTAGAAATGCGGCGTGCGCGTGCTTGTTGTCGAAGACCAGAAGAAGACCGCCTCGTTCATCCGCAAGGCGCTCCTCGCGGAAGGATTCGCGGTGGACGTGGCCGAGGACGGCGAGACGGCTGTCGACCTCACTGGCACGACACCGTTCGACGCTATCGTCCTCGACATCATGCTGCCGGGGCGCGACGGCCTCAGCGTGTTGCGCTTGCTGCGAGAGCGGCGCATTACAACTCCGGTTCTGCTGCTCTCAGCGCGTGGCGAAGCCAACGAACGAGTGGAGGGATTGAACGCCGGCGCGGACGACTACCTGCCCAAGCCCTTCGTGCTCGAAGAACTGTTCGCCCGGCTGCGCGCATTGGGACGACGCGGCGGGGAGCAGGCGTCCTCCATCTTGCGCGTCGCCGACCTGACGCTCGACACGGTGAGCCGGACGGCACGGCGCGGCGGCAAGCTCATCGAATTGTCAGCGCGGGAATTTCGCCTGCTCGAACTCTTGATGCGAACGCCGGGCCGCGTGTGCAGCCGGATGATGATTCTCGAAAAGGTCTGGGACTACAGCTTCGACCCCGGCACGAACGTCGTGGAGGTTTATGTCTCGCGGCTGCGCGACAAGATTGAAGAGGGCAAAGTATCCAAGATGCTCCATACCGTGCGCGGCGTGGGCTACGTGCTCAAGGAAGCGCAATGACCATTCGCACCCGCCTCACCCTCTGGTATTCCGGGATGCTGGTTGCGTCGCTCCTGTTGATGAGCGCGGTGCTCTATTACGAGTTGGTCTATGAGCACCGGGCCGAAGTGCCCGCGCAGCAACGCGAGCAGACGCCGAAGCAGATGGCGGACATCATCTTTCTCTACGGAGCGCCCACGCTGATTTTGCTACTCGTGGGCGGCTGGTTCCTGATGCGTCGCACGCTCGCGCCGGTCACGGCGCTGACGGACGCCGCCGAGCGCGTCCACGCGGAGAACCTGCGCCATCGTCTGCCGCGCTCCGGGAATGGCGATGAACTCGACCGCCTGACCGGGGTCTTCAACGACATGCTGGGCCGCTTGGACGAATCCTTCCGCCGCATCCGCTCGTTCACTCTCCATGCCTCACACGAATTGAAAACACCACTGACCATTCTCCGTGGCGAAATGGAAACACTCCTGCGGGACGCGAAGACCCACCCGGACCATCACGAGGCGCTTGAAGGAATGTTGGACGAGATGCAACGCATGGCCCGCATCGTGGATGATCTTGCGCTGCTCACCAAGGCCGGTGCCGGACAAGCGCCGCTGGTTTGTGAGCCGGTGCATTTGGATGAACTCGTGCGCGAAGCCTGCGAAGACGCGCGCATCCTCGGCGAGAAACAGGGCATCACGATTGAACTCGTCGCGTGCGAGGAAGTGACGCTGACCGGCGACCGCCATCGCCTGCGCCAACTGCTGTTGAACCTCGCGGACAACGCCGTGAAACACAACGAACCAAACGGGCGTGTCACTGTTAGTTTGAGGCGGGGCGCCGATGGGGCGCAGGTGGAGTTCGAGAACACCGGCCCCGGCATCGCGCTCGACCAACTGCCCTTGGTCTTCGACCCGTTCTTCCGTGGCACGGAGGCTCAACGCGCCCGGCGGGAAGGCTGTGGGCTGGGCTTGAGCATCGCGCAGTGGATTGTCCACCTTCACGGTGGGACCGTCGCCGTCACTTGTGACTCCGGCAGCTTGACGACAATTACGGTGAGGCTGCCATTGCGTAACTGAATCTTCAGACCGAACGCGACTAGCGCCAGACCAACCGTAACGGAGGACACGCAAAGCAGGCATGGCGCAACCACCACATCCTTGCCGCAATCGTCGCCGAGTTGACGAGCGATTGAGCTGTGGCCACCCACCCGTCCCCGCATCGAGGGGGAGAACAAAGCTCCCCCTTCAAGCGTTCTGCAAAACCCTCCGATAGACCCCTTGGCCCGGTAGCCAGGAAAATTGTATTGAACAACACCCGGCACTGAGGCATCTGTTGATCGTGCGGATTTTTTGAACAATGATGGTCGTGTTGCTGGCACTCGCCTGGGTGCCGCTCATGTCCCATTGCAGCATTGAGGCCGTTCCCGGCTTCGAGTTTCTCCGCTGCTCGACAGATGCGCAAACGTCAAACGAAGGCGGCGACCCCTGCAAAGAAGGCGGGTGCTGCGCGATTGAATCCGCCAAGTATCAATCGCCTCGCCATCAGGAAATCATGCCCGTCGTCTTTGTCGCGATCCTGCCGACGGACAATTTTGGCGTCTTGGAGCAATCGCTCCCCGCAGAAGTCAGTCTCGGCATCCTCACGGCCGCACCGCCAGAGTTACCAGCATCCTGGCAGTTTTCCCTTCGCACGGCTCTTCCTGTCCGTGCTCCTTCTCTCGCTTCGTAATTAGTCCTCGCTTCCGCTGAGGGCTTTTCCCGGTTCAACAGGCGCTTTGTCGCGCCCGCATGTCTCCTTTCGTCGTGGTTCGTCCTGTCCGTGTCGTGACCGTTTTGAACTTATGAAGCAATCAAGTCCTTTGAAGTGGTGTCGCCAATTCGCTGTGGTGGCTCTCGCCGTATCCCTGACCGTGCCCGTTGCGCGAGGACAGGAAACCGCTCCCGCCGATGTCTCCACGAACGTCTCGCACACGCTCGACGCACTCGTGGTCGAGGCGTTTGAAAAAAATCCTGAACTCAAGTTCTATGAGGCCGAAATCACCGCCGCGAAGGGCGGGCGCAAGACGGCCGGCCTGTTCGCCAATCCCGAACTGAGCGGCGGCGTCGGCCAAAAGACCGTGCGCGGTGGCGGCTTTAGCGCCGAGGGTGTGGCGTGGTCGGTGTCTGTGGTGCAGCCGTTCGAGGGGCCGGGGCGCATCGGATTGCGCAAGGCCATCGCGAATCACGACGTCGAACTGGCGACGCTGGGCTACGAGCGATTCAAGGCCGCGCTCGCCGGGCGCGTGCGGGCGCTGGCCTACGGATTGTTTGCCGCGCAGGAGAAATCCGCCGCCGCGCAGGAAGTGGCCGACCGTTTCCGCGCCCTGCGCGAAGTGCTGGTGCAACGCGACCCGGCGGGGCTGACGCCGCTGCTCGAAACGCGTGTCATCGAGGCGACCGAGTTGAACGCGCAACGCAAGGCCAGCGGAGCGTTGCTCGCCACGCAAGCGGCGTTGCTGGAGTTGAACCAGCTTCGCGGTGTCGCGCCGGACGCGCGCCTGTCCGTCAGCCAGGCGCAATTCGCGTTTCGTCCGCCGGAAGACCGGAGCGCACTGATGGCGCTGGCGCGAACGAACAACTTCGAGTTGCGTGTGCGCGCCGTCGAACTGGCCCAACAGGGCTTTCGCGTGGACCTGGCGAAGAACGAGCGTTATCCGACCATCTCGGTCGGCCCGTCCATTTCTGAGGAACGCGCGGACGACTGTGAGCGCATCATCGGCGTGGGCGTCTCGCTTCCGTTGCCGTTGTGGAATCGGAACAAGGGCAACATCGAAACCGCCGTCGCTCGCCAGATGCAGGCGGAGGTTTCGCTCAATGTCACTGAGCGGGAGATTCAGCGGAAGGCCATCGAAGCCGCGCTGACCTACGAAACGAAATTGCGCGAGATGGCGAAATGGCGGCCCGACTCCGTGCAACATTTCCAGGAAGCGGCGGAAGTGGCTGACCGCCATTACCGGCTCGGCGCAGTGCCGATTTCCACCTACGTCGAGTTGCAGAAGCAATACCTCGACGCGGTGGAAGGATTGCTCGACACCAAGAAGGAAGCGCTCGAAGCGGCCGCGCAATTGGAACTGCTCACGGGCCTGCCGCTGCCGTTGTCTCAAACCACCCCGACCGAGGAGAAGAAATGAAGGCACTTCGCTTCATCACGCTCCTTCCAGCGCTGCTCGTCTCGGCGTCACTGTTCGTGGGCTGAGGCCACAAGGAAGGCGATGGCAAGGAAGAAGCCCACGGCAAAGACGACGGTCACGGTCACGGCGAGGAATCGCCCTCCGGCGCGTCGTTCAAAGCAGGCAAAGGCGTCATCGTCGCAGAGGAGACCAAAAAACTTCTCGGCGCGGAAGTCGCCGACGTGGCAGAGAGAAAGCTGCCGAACCAAATCCGCTTCACCGTGCAGGTGTTCGGTGAGAAACATCATCATCTTCTGAATCAGGAAGATCACTCCGGCTGCGACGTGCATGGCTCGGCCTTCCTTCCTGCGGATGCTGCTGCGGTCGTCAAGGCCGGGCAGCCCGTGAATGTGCTCAAGAACGCCAACGGCCCATTGGGCGGAGTGGTCCTGGCGGTGCAAAAGGCACTGACCTTGGGCGAATCAGAAGTCGTCATCGGCATCTCGAACGCGACGACGGCGCTCAAGGCGGGCGAATTTGTCCCGGCCCGCATCAGCCTCCCGCGTGATGAGGCCGTGGCGGCAATTCCGCAAGCGGCTGTGTTGCGCACGTCGGAAGGCACGTTTGTTTATGCCGTCAACGGTGACGCGTATTTCCGCACGGCGGTCAAAGTCGGCGCGGAAGTTGACGGCTGGGTGGAAATCACCGATGGCCTGCTGGCGGGCGATCAGGTCGTGACGAAGCCGGTCGAAACCCTCTGGCTCATCGAACTCCGTGCGACCAAGGGTGGCGGGCATTCCCATTAATCGATTATGCTCAACCGCCTCCTTGAATTTTCCGTCCGCCAGCGCGTGTTCGTGCTGCTCGCCACCGTGGTCATGGTTGGCATCGGCGTTTACTCCGCACTGCGGCTGCCGATTGATGCCGTGCCGGACATCACCAACGTCCAGGTGCAGATCAACACCGCCATCCGTGCCCTTGCCCCGGAAGAAATCGAAAAGCTCGTCACCTTCCCCATCGAGAACGAGATGTCCGGCGTGCCCGGACTGACGGAACTGCGCTCGCTCTCCAAGTTCGGTCTGTCACAAGTCACGCTCGTCTTCGAGGAGGGCACGGACCTGTATCGCTCGCGCCAGTTGGTCACCGAACGGCTGCAAACCGTGATGGACGCGCTCCCGCCCGGACTCACGCCCAAGCTCGCACCCATCAGCACCGGACTCGGTGAGATTTATTACTACGTGGTCGAATACGCCGCCGACGCGACCAACAAGCCGCCGACGCGCGAGGCGCAGTTGATGGAGGTGAAGCTCCTCCACGATTACATCGTCAAGCCGCGCCTGCGCTCCACGCCCGGCGTGGCCGAGGTCAACGCGCAAGGCGGATACGAGAAGCAGATCGTCATTCAGCCCAATCCCGAAAAGCTCAAGAGCGTCGGCATGTCGTTCAGCGAAGTCGCCGAAGCGATTGGTGAGAATGTCGAGAACGCGGGTGGCGGTCTGATTCAACTCGCCGGCGAACAGCTCGCCGTGCGCGCAGCGGGGCGGGTCCAGACGGTCGAGGACATCGAGCGCCTGCCACTCAAGTTTGGTTCACGCGCCACGGCGCTCCGCGTGAAGGATGTGGCGGAAGTGGGCATCGGCAAGTCCGTCCGCACTGGCGCGGCCACCTACAACGGCGAAGAATGTGTGCTCGGCGTGTCGCTGATGCTGGCCGGTGAGAACAGCCGTCTCGTCGCCAAGGCCGTTGACGTGAAGCTCAAGGAGATTCAGACCAAACTCCCGGCAGGCGTGCAAATTATCTCCGTCTATGACCGCACGGTTCTCGTGGATCGAACGATTCGGACGGTGGAAACCAGCTTGTTCGAGGGCGCGATTCTTGTCGTCGTGGTCTTGCTCATCATGCTCGGCAACTGGCGGGCGGCGCTCATCGTCGCGCTCGCCATCCCTCTCTCGCTGCTCTTCGCCATGACCGGCATGGTGCAGGGTAAGGTGAGCGGCAATCTGATGAGTCTCGGCGCGATTGATTTCAGCCTCATCATCGACGGCGCGGTAGTGATGGTGGAAAACATCATCCGCCATCTCGCGGAAAAACAGCACAAGCTCAAGCGTCGTCTCACCGCCATCGAACGCTCGCATGAAGCGCTCGTGGCCGCGAAGGAAGTCGCCAGCCCATTCGCCTCCGCCCAAGCGCCGAGCAGCAGTACGCGTATGAATGTAAATGCACAACAAACAGAATTTCTCAGTTGGAAGGTTGTTCCGGCACGACTCGACGCAACCCAGGCGGCATGGTTTCTCGGTTTTGAACCACACGAGATTCCCATGCTCGTGGCGGCAGGCTTATTGAAACCGCTAGGCCATCCCGCCCGCAACAGCACGAAGTTCTTTGCCACGGAAACGCTGGAGCAATTCCGCCGCGACGAGAAATGGCTCGCCCGTGCCAGTGATGCGATTTCCACCCACTGGCGTGAACGCAATGCCCGCAAACAGACGGCTGGCGGACGCGCAGGATGAAAACGTGAGGCTCAACGAAACGGTATGATCGAACGACCATGCTCCTCGGATTCTGGCAAGGGCGGCGGCATGGGCACGATGCGGCTTTTCTGATTTTTGTTTTCGTAGCCTTCCAGCGAAGGCAGGCGGACTTGCGCCTTGCGGGCGTAGGCACGGTGAACCGCCTTGCTGTTGTGCCCGAGAGCCTCCTGAGCGAATCGCTCCGGGTAGCCACATTGCTTGGCATGCTCCGCCCAAGCGTAACGGTAGGAATGAAACGAGACGCCCTGGATACCCCAAGCCAACGCAGCGGCGTTTGAATTCCTTGGCCCGGTGTTTTTCCATCATCACAGCAAGACGCGGGAACAACAATCCTTCGTTGGGCAAAGAGCGGAGGACGGCTTCAACGGCTGGACTGAAATGGATGAATGCCGGGGTTCCCGTTTTCCTACGGGCATAGGCAATCACACGATCTGACCAATCAATGTTTCCAGCCGCCAGATTGGCAATGTCGGTTTGTGAGCCGCCCAAATGCCAGCAGAGTTCTTAGAATTTTCGGGATTCCACATTGCGCTCCCGGTCAATGATCCGGTGGTGCTCGTCGGCGGTAATCGCCCGCTTGGGTTTTTATTCAATTTTTGGCCAGAGTTTTCTTTGGATGATTGGCCACGAGAGCCAGTTCATGCCGAGGCAATAATTATGCAGTTCGCGGAGAAGGATATTCGTGCTGACGGTTCCCGCCTTCATGCAGGCGAGCAGGTGTTCTGCCTACGTTTCAATGATGACGAGCTTGCGAATCAGATCAAACGCCTTTTGTGTGGCACCGCGCTCCCATCGCGCTTTGGTCGTTTTCCTTTTGTGTTCAATGATGGCGTCGAAAGCATTTTGCCAGGTGCGGGTCGAAACGCCCGAATCTGTTCCTGCCAGATACGCCTTGGCAATCTGGAGATTGAGTTGTGGTTGCCGGGTGGCTTCGTTGCGGGCATTGAGCAGAGTTGTGGCCTCGGAGCGATCCTTCGTACCCAAGCTTTCCTGTTTGCGAGTCTTGGTGTCTTCGATGTAGAAAACCCCGCCAAGTTTGCGGCGGTAGATGATGAAGCGACGTTTCATAATTCGGATTCTTTTGTCCGAAGCTTATGAAGCTGTGCGCAGCTTTGGGTGTATCAGCTACACCAAACGGGCAGCGAATCCCATCATCGCAAGTGATTGCCGGCTAATACTGGAGTGGTGTTTGAGTTTTCACCCGGTATTGATTTCACTGGCACTGTCTCCCTCTGGTCGCACCATCTTGCTGAAAAACAGCAACTTACAAATGGTGCCGGTGGTGGGACTCGAACCCACACGACTTTTTATGGTCCCAGGATTTTAAGTCCTGTGCGTCTGCCATTTCGCCACACCGGCAACTGCTTATTACAAATCACTTACGACTATTCCTAAATCCATTTCTTGACTCAGGTAAGGTATTCGGTAAGGTTCACTGCCATGCAAGCCAGTGAAAAGCCTCGCAATCCTCGCCCGGATACCTACGACAAAGTTTTCGATTCCCGCAAGCGCCGACAGCGCGGTTTGTGGCAGCGCGGTGGGCGCTACTTCGCCAACCTTACCGTCAGCGATGACCTGGGCCGCAAGACCACCCGCATGGTCCCGCTCGCCGGGACCACGCTCGACGCCGCCAAGGCCGATTTCGACCGGCTCAAGACCGAACGCGCCGACGACCGCCTGCGCCCGTTGGGGCTGACGCCGACGCTCGCCGATTATGTCCAGGTTCACACGCAACGCCTCGCAGTGTCGGGCAAGCGCGCCTCGACCGTCGAGAAAGAAACCGCCTACCTCCGGCGCTGGACCGCCGAACTGGGCCATCTGCGCCTCAACAAAATCCGCCCGCACCATCTCAGCCACGTTCTGACCGGGTTGGCTGGCACGCTCGCCGCCCGCTCCGTGAATCTCTACCTCATCGCCATCCGCTCCGTGCTCAAGGGCGCGCTCCGCGACGGCCATGTAAAACCACCGCTCCCCTTTGAAGGGCTGGGCTGGCTGCGCGCTGACCAGAAATCCCGCCTGCTCTTTTCTCCCGACGAAGTGGACCGCCTGTGCGAAACCGCCCTCGGTGCCAGCAAGAACGGACGGCAGTTCGCCGACTACCTCACGTTTCTGCGCTACTCCGGCGCGCGACGCAGCGAAGCCTTGCGCGTGCGCTGGCAGGACGTGGACTTCGAGCGCGGCCATGTCACCATCGGCGCGGAAGGCGACGCCAAGAACCGCGAAGCCCGTTACGTGGACTTCAACCCAAAGCTCGAAGCGCACCTGAACGAAATGCGGACGCGCCGCCAGCCCGATTCGCAATGGCTGTTTCCCAGCCCGCAACGCGGCGACCAGGACATTCCCTCCAAGACCCTCATGGAATCGCTCCGGCTGGTCCGCCACGCCGCCGGCTGCGTCTGCCAGGACTGCCAGCGCCACACCGTTGGCGCAGACGCCGCGCGCTGCGGTCACTGCCATTCGGAGCGCGTCGAGAAACGGGAAAAACTGCTCCCGCCCAAACTCCAAAAATTCGGCTTCCACGACCTGCGCCATCACTTCATCAGCTACGCCGTCATGTCCGGCGTGGACTTTATGACCATCGCCCGCTGGGTCGGCCACAAAGACGGCGGCATCCTCATCGGCAAAGTCTATGGCCACCTCGCCGACGAACACCGCAAAGCACAGGCCGCGCGGATGAACTTCGGCCCGGCGGTGGTCCCGCTGTCTGTTCCCGCCGCGCCCGCGTCCGTTCCAGCGTCAACGAATGCCGGTTGAAACACCCGGTTCAACTCCTTGACGTGGGGACCGACAGAATTGCGCGCTCCAGCTTTTGCACCAGAAACCGCGTTCCTGGATTTTCGTACTCCCGCTTGTGGTGGAGAAAGAGAAGAAAGACTTTCTTCGCATCCTTGTGGATCGCGTAGTAAACCCGCCACGCCCCGGACGCGCCGAGTTTGTGACAGCTATCCTTGCAGCGCGCCTTGAAAATGGGCAGTGCCAGCCCCTTCAACTCCGGCACATGGTCCCCCATCAGTTCCGGTGCCGTCGCCAGCCGGCCGGCGAGCCATTGCACGTCTTCTGCGATACGGGGATGCTGTTTCGCGTAATCCTGAACCAGCAGGTCGAACGCGGGCGTGCGGATGACTGTGTAGGCAGCCACGCTCCCACTCACCGCAACGCCGCCACGTAATCGGCCAGCACCTTGGAGCGCGCCAACTCCGCATCCAACGGCTCAAACCCGATGGCCTGACGATACTCCGCCAGCTCGTAATCAATCGCCTTGCCGTCCTCCGTGCTCGCCCAGGGCGCTTCGCGGTGGGTCGCCGCCTCGATTTGCGCCGCCGTCGCGTCCATCCAGTCGGCGGCGACCTTCTCCAACGTCTGCAATTCCGCGCCGGAAAACTTTGACACGTCGAACCTCGCGTTGAGCGTAATCAATCGGTGTTGAGTGAAGCCCTTGTGGTCCGTTTTGATTTCGCGGACCAGCCCGGCTTCCTTCATCCGCTGGATGAGCTTCTCCGCGTCCTTCGGATACGGGCCGTGCGGCAGCTTGCGGTACACCGCGCCCGTGACCGACTGCCCGTGCTTCTCGTAGTGGTCGAAATCCACGAAATACAGCAGCTTCATCAGCTTGGTCCGCCCCAGGTGCACGTTGTTGATGTGCTCCAAAAAGTAGAGGATGACCTGCTGCAACTTCTCTTGGGAATACTTTGGACCGCCGGTGTTCACGCGCACGCAACAAACCACGCCTTGCGCCGGGCGTCAATTCGCTTCCACCGCGCTCGCAAATGCCGGTTGAGCCGCAACGCCGCGCAAGGTAGAGTCACGACATGAAAGAAATCACGCTAACCGTGGAACGCGACGAAGACAGCGGCGGCTATGTCGCCTCCTGGGACGCGCCGCGCGGTAAGGGCGGCATCGTCACGCAGGGCGGCGACCTCAGCGAGTTGCAGGACAACGTGAGGGAAGCCGTCACCTGCTACTTCGATGAAGGCAAAGCGCCGCGCTCCATCCGCCTGCACTTCGTTCACGACCCGGTGTTGACCCCGGCATGAAACTGCCTCGCGACGTTTCCGGCAGGGACGCCGTGAAAGCGATGCGGCGGCTGGGCTTCACCGTCACCCGGCAGGAAGGTTCCCACATCCGCATGACCAAGGCCGGTTGTCACGTCACCGTGCCGAATCACCGGGCCATCCTGCCGAAGACCCTTCAAACCCTGCTCCGCCAGGCCGGCGTCAGCCTGGAAGAATTCCTCGACGCGCTGTGAGTCTGTTGGCCAGGAGACTCGCTGAACTGTGGCAGCCGTGGAACGCCTTGCCCGCCGACATGCTGCCGGAAGAAAAAGCTTTGGTTCTTGCTGGTTTTCCGCGACCGAGATTCCTCACCCGGTTGCAGAAATTGAGGGTGAAGTTTTGGAAACTGCCCTTCGACCGATGTGAATACGGCCCCGCCCTTGATGCGGCAGTTCGGTGGAATACACGGGTGAACTTTGCTCGTCACACGCGGAAGAAATTTTTCAATTTGGTCAATCGGCAGTGGTCCTTTAGAGAAGCAGACGATCAGGCTGTCGGGCGTCTCGCCATATTCCGCACGTCGAGAGAACTTGAAATCACTCACCCCGGCTTCCTCGAAAATCCCACGCCGACGCCTGCCGAAATCTGCCACCTGAATCAGCGTTATCAGGCATATTCCGAAGCGCGCCAAAATGCGTTCAATCAACTCGACCGATTGCTCTACAGACTGCCCGGCATGAGAAAGGGCGAGACGGTGGATTTACTTCGCCGCGCGCTCGGTACGCCGCATCCGCCCGACGACCTGCCTCACCACATCTACATCGCCCGATTGGACGCGCTCGGCATTTGCAGCAAACGACGCCTCCATGAGTTCTTCCAAACAGACCTGCCAGCCCTCAACAGAAGCGAGCGGCAGGAATTCTATCGTTTCAGCCAAAAGCCGAACCAGGGCAAAGACCCATACCCTGCACTCAAGGTCTGGATTGTGGACAATGTGCCGGTGTTCCGTGCATTCGACTGGCGTTGGCCAGACGTGCATACAGCAGCGGAGAATCTTGGCCTCATTGACCGAACCAAAATCAGAAGCCACGAAAGCCTGATGAAAATGGTGTCAAACTGGGAACTGGCTTGGGAGATGAAAGTCGGCGTGCCGCCGCGCTCGCAGGCGGGAGAAGTCAAACGTTCCGGTCATCTTCTCTCAATCCCGCCCAGGTTCGGTGCAACTCTCCAATCCTCTGCGTCGCGCAAGGCGTAACCCTCACGATTCGCAATGCGAATCGTGATTCGTGTTTCGTCGCTCTGCTCCTGCCTGCTCATGCACGGTCGCGCGCATGAAAGACATTGCGTCGAAAGACCCGACCTCAATCAAGCCTTCCGAGTGGACGGGGAATCCTTCGTCCCCTGAACTCCAATCATCTCGAAGCTTTCGCCACGAGATGAACGTGACGGCCAGCACGGTTTGGCGCTGGCAAAAACGCAAATGGCTCCCGCCCGCGATTAACATCGGCGGCAGGATGTATTACCGGCGCGACCAACTTGAGGAGTTCCGCCGCCGCGCTGAAGCCGGCGAGTTCGCCGCCAGCATCCACCCGCCGCGCCCGGCACGGAGGGAGGAATCGTGATTACGACCGCACCCTTCGACCACCGTGATATTCCGATGCCGGTAAGCTGGTATCTCAGAACCCACGGCGTCAGCCGAACGAGTTTGTGGAGATGGGAAGCCCAAGGGCTGCGAATTCTCCACGTCGGCGGCAAGCGATTCATCCGGCCATCGGATTGGGCCGCGTTCATCGAAGCGCAACACGCTAAGACTGCGGAGGGCCGGTCGTGAAGGCGCCGCTTCATCTTCATCGCGAAACGCCGCTGCTGATTCACTTGGTCAACCGTCGTGTCTGGACACCGCTGGGCACCGCCTTCCTGCGCTGCACGCTCCCGCTTTATGGGCCAGCAGGGGAGTTTCATGCGCGCCACCGCCAGCACGCGCGCTGGGCGACGGCCATGCTGACCGCGCAACGCTGGCTCAACCGTCGCCGCTGGCCGCAACGCTGCGTGTTCGATGCGCGCACACAACTGCCACGGCGCACTATGCTTGTCGAAGACGTTCGCGCACTCGTTCACGCCTTTCTTGCCCCGGCTGTATTTCATCCCGTGCGCCGCTGGGAATGGTGGTTCGTCGAGCGGCACCACCGCGACGGTGGTGACATCATTTCAACCGACAGCTTCGCCGCATGAATCCTGACGACCCCCTCCGCGAAGCCAAGCGCAAGCTGCCGTTGCTCGCGCTCATGGCTCAACTCGGCTACGGGGAACACGCGAAAAAATCCGCGCGCTGTCCGTTCCATTCGGATTCATCGGCCAGCTTCAGCGTGTTCACCGGCAATGACGGCGAAGTCCATTGGAAATGCTTTGCCGGTTGCGGCCAGGGTGACGTAATTGATTTCCTCGCCTGCGCCCGCAACCTCTCCAACGCCGACGCCTGCCGCGAGTTCAAACGTCTGGCCGGCATCACCGCCGCGCCCGCGCCCGCGCCTCAAGCCCCACCGCGCCGCGTCCTCCGGCCCGCGCTCCACGTCGGCACCAACGCCGAGTTTGCCCGGCTCGCCGCGCTGCGTTGCATTAGCGATGCTGGCTTGCGTCTCGCGTCCGCGCACGGCCTGTTGCGTTTCGGCCAGTGGCGTGATTGCGATGCATGGTTCGTCACCGACGACACCGGCCAGAACGCCCAAGTCCGCCGCCTCGACGGTCAACCGTGGCCGCATGGCTGCAAAGCTCTCACGCTCCCCGGCTCCCGCGCTGCCTGGCCGCTGGGCGCGCGACACGCTGCCGCTTTCCACATCGTTCTTTTTTGCGAAGGCGGTCCCGATTTTCTCGCCGCCCATCACTTCATCGCCGCCGAGCAGCGCGCCGATGATGCCGCCGCCGTCGCCATGCTGGGAGCGAGCCTCTCCGTCCCGTCCGATGCGCTGCCGCACTTCGCCGGCAAGCGCGTCCGGTTTTTCACGCACGCGGACGCGGCGGGCCGCGCCAGCGTCGCCCGTTGGGCGCGGCAACTCAGCCAGGCCGGCGCGCGTGTGGACGCGCTCGCGCTCGACGGTCTGCACCGCGCCGACGGCTCCCCCGCCAAAGATTTGAACGACCTCACCCAAATTCACCCGGACGACTTTGAAGCGCACCCCGCGCTGCGAAGTCTGGTTCCAACTCCCTGACCGAACATGAAAATATACGACCCGCTCGAAGACTCACCGCGCCCGCCCGCTGGTGTTCCAAACGATTCCGCCCCGTTGCAACCAGCCGCGCCGGTTCCGACACCCATCGTGGACATGCACGCCCGCGCCCCGGCCACAGTGGACTTACCCGCCGATGACGCTGACGACCCGCCGCCCGCGCCGTTCCCGCTTGATGCACTCCCGCCGGCAATGGCCGCGATTGTCGCTGCCGTCGCCCGCACCGCGCGCGTGCCGGAGCGCCTGGCTGGCCCATGCGTGCTCGGCCTTGTCAGCGCCGCCATCGGTGCGGGCCTCGAAGTGCAATCCGACGGCCAGCGCACCACGCGCGGGAATTTGTTTCTTCTGGTTTCAGCAGAAACGGGCACGGGCAAGAGCCGGACGTTTGAAGTCATGGCCGCGCCGTTGCTCGACTATCAGGAGCGGTTGCAAGAACGCTGGCGCAAGGAGTCCGCGCCGCGCCTGCAATCGCAGATCAAGATTCTCGACCGCGAAATTCACAACCTTGAAAAGCGGGCCGGCAAAACGGCGGACACCAGCGAACGCGAGCGATTGCGCGGCGAACTGGAATACAAAATCGCCGAGCACGCCGAACTCATCACACGCAACGTCGAGCCGGTGCTGCTCGCCCAAGACGCCACCACGGAGCGGTTGACCGCGATGGTCGAGGAACAAGGCGAAGTCCTTTTCTCCGCCAGTTCAGATTGCCGGAAAGTCGTGGACAACCTGCTTGGCCGCTATTCCGCGACCAAATCCACGGACGAGAGTTTCTACCTCGCCGGTTACTCTGGCGACCATGTGCGGGTTGACCGTGGCAGCCGCCCGCCCGTGAATTTGCGCCGCCCGTGCCTTGGCCTGCTCTGGTTCGGGCAGCCCGACCTCGTTGAATCCATGCTGGCCGAAGATTCGTTGAGCGCGTCCGGCTTCCTGCCGCGCCTGCTGATCTGCCACAGCCACGCCACACCGCAGCGCATTGAAGGCGAGCCGCAGATGATTCCCGAAAGTGATCTCTCCCGCTGGACCGCGCTCATCGAAAGTCTGCTGTCCGCCTATCGGCTGCCGGACGCGGACACTCCCGCCGGCCAATCCGCAACGCACCCTCCAACCGGGGAACCACTCTGATGAACACCAAGACTCTCTCTCACATCATCCAGCCCACGCGCGAAGCACGGCAACGACTGGTGGACTATCACAACGCCATCGTCGAGCGACGCAAGGATGACTTGCGCGACGTGACGGGCTTCGCCGCGCGCTGGTGCGAGAACGCCTGGCGTCTGGCCGTCGTGCTTCACGCGGGCCGGCACGGGGCTGAAGCGCACCGGCACCCGCTGGCATTTGAAACCGCCGAGAACGCCGTCCGCTTGGTCGAGTGGTTCGCCAGCCAGCAACTCAACCTCCTCGCCAAAGGACGCCGCACCGCTGCGGAGAAGGTGGAAGCTCAAGTGCTCGAACTTTTGGAAACCAACCGCGAGCGCAAAGGGCAGGACTTCATCACCGCGCGCGACGTTCACCGCGCCCGCATCGTCCCGACCGCCGACGCCGCGCTCGCGCTGCTGCTCCGAATGGAACAAGACGGCATCTTCACTGGCGAGGACGTGCGCCCGCCCCACGGCGGCAGGGTGACGAGAATCTTCCGCACCGTGGCTGGCAAGAATCCCGTCCCGGAGTGAGCCGCTCACGGTTCGATGCTCACCGCCCGGTAGTAACCCTGAGAATGCTGCAACCCGGTTCGATCAAAAAACACCGGCAGACCATCCTGACCTTCAATCGTCGTGAGCCGTTGCCAGCTCTGCAAATCCCGGCTGACTTGGATTTCAAACTGGTGGCCGGCGGAGTTGGCCAGACATCCCGCAAAAACTCCCGGCAACGGAAAGCCCACCGGAGCGACCTTGGGCGTGGCCAGATCGTAGCGCAGCACATGGAACTGGCCGACCACACCAGAACTGTAGCCCGCCGCCACGATGCCCGTGGAGCCATCCGCGAAGACACGGTTCAACCCGGCGTACGTGGGCGTGCGGCCTTGCGGGCGCGCATATCGGCTGCTCCACAGCAGTTCGCCGCTCGGAGAATACTTCACGAGCAGTCCATGCCTTGTTTCATCGGAAGGAGAACGATTTTGGATATGGGAGCCACAGGCATACACATTGCCGGCTGCATCCGTGGAAACGGACAGAAAGCTGTCTTTGGTGGTGGGGCGGGTCCGGTAGTCACGCGACCACAGCAGGGTGCCTTGGGGACTGTATTTGAGGACTACAGACTTGAAAACGGTGGACATGCCCGGCCCCGTCCATGAATAACCAGCCACGAGGACGTTTCCGGCTGCATCAGTGCAGACGGCGGACGGCGAGTCCCAAAGCCGGTCTGGGCCATTCCAACGAACCCGCCATCGTTCGGCTCCATCGGGGGCAACCTTCAACACCTCGATGTCCCCCTGCGTTCCGTCGTAATTAACGCCGATCAACACAGCGTTGCCATCTGGATCAACCGCGAGCGTGCCGGGGTCGGTGCCAGACAAGCGGTTTGGCCCGCCAACCGTCCAAAGCATCTGGCCGGTCGGATCGAGCATCCCAAGATCGTGGTGCTCCGAAGTCCTTCCCCTAAGCGCCACAAAGAAATTCGTGCCCATCGGTCCCGCCACCATCCCTCTCACTGGAAATTGATTCGTCCAAAGGGCATGACCGTCCGCATCGTACTTGATCACTCCGGTAACGCCGGCCACATACACGTTTTGGGCGGGATCAACCACGAGGCTGTAAGGTTCATCGTATCGGGCTGAACTGCCTCCGCTGTCGTAGTAGTTCGTCCAAATTCTCTGACCTTCCGTGGAGTATTTGATGAGCACGTAATCCGTGTCGCCGTCCATCTCGGTTTTGAGGCGATAGGTGGAACCTGCCATGTAGCAGTTGCCGGCGGCATCCAAGGCCACCGCCGCCCCCCGGTCGGGATTGGTGCTGATGTCATCATAGTTTGCCGTCCAGAGAATCCGCCCCTGTCTATCCAATTTGGCCGTGAAGATGTCACCGCCGTTGGTGGGATTGTAGTAGTGACCAGTCACGTAAACATTGCCAGTTGTGTCCAAGATTGCGTCCACCAACTCGCACGTTTGGCCTTCCGCTGCGGCTGGAAATCGGCGCTCCCATTCCCACGGGAAATTAGGCGTTTCCCCGGTGGTGACGATGACTTCAGCCACAGCTCCCGTGGCCACGCCCGCCGCGCTGAAAGCCACCGGCTGATAAAATCCCGAATGAGCCGACTGCGCGTTGCTGACAGCAAAGACGGTATTCGTGCCAGCCAACTCGACCGCATTCTTGATCCACAGCGAAAGCACCGGCGGCGTGCCGGTAATTTCCGGCTCCAACCGAAACGTCCCGCCGACCGGGATCAAATGCGCCTGGACCGGAAACCGGATGGCCAGCGCCGCGCCATTCGTCTGGCTTGAGGCCGGGAGCGACATGAAAACGCCGGTTGCGATCATCACTCCCACGAGCATTGAAATGCCACTCACCCCGCAGACTTTCTTGGACCTTGTTCTCATACGCATGTGCCCTTGTTCGGGCTTCTGTCATTTTGTTGGCGCTCCGGTCGGTGGTGTGCCGCGCCAGCTTGTCCCCTGCGGCGCAACGAAATGGCCAACGACGTTTCGTAACGCCAGCCGGTGAGGAACTGCAATAGCTACGAACGTCCTCGAAGGTTTGTCAATGTCCGTTTCTGCTCATCCCCAAAGTTGCCGCCTCGCCGCTCCCCTCTCGCAAAATGCGTTTCTCACCTCCGCCCCCGTGACAATCGTGACGACCGACCACCGCGACGGCAGCGATTGTCACGATTGTCACGGTTGTCACCGCCCGCCCCGAACAAATTCACTTTTTGAGAGAGAAGAAAATCACGTTTCCCTTCTTCTCCCTTGTGACAATCGTGACGACCGTGACAACCGCTCCACCGTTTCACCGCGTTGCACGCGGCGCTTGCGGTTCCTTTGGCTGGATTTTTCCGCGCCCGAACCCATTGAATGAGGATGACAGTTCGCCGTGTGCCTCGTGGCCAGGCTCAACCCCGGCGAGCGTGTTTCTCTCTTAACCATTGTCCGCTGTGACCCCGCGACCATTCAACAGAGCGGCCCCGCAGTTTCTAGGCACGACCGGCCCGCGTTGCAATTCATTGAAACAATCTGCGCCGCGAAAATTCCGGTGCCGCCGCCATCGCCAACTTGCCCGAAGCCAGGAGCCAGATTCAGAAGTCTCCTTTGCTTGAAAAAATCCGTGGCCGATGAATCCATTCACTCCTCCGCCTCGCCCGCCGACCTTCCCCACCCCCTCCCCCCCCGCCCGTCTCACACACGCCGCATCGAAAACTTTCCGGTAAGGTTTCCGGTAAGGTTTCCGGTAAGGTTCGGTAAGGTAAAAGGTAAGGTTTCGCCGTTTGTTGGCGACCGCCGACAGCGCGCGGCAGACATCGCTTTAAGGCAATGTTTACAGTGGTTTAATCCGTGTTAGATGCAACGTTGAGCAACGCTGTAAAACCGCTCGTGGCGCATTTTTAAGTCCTGTGCGTCTGCCATTTCGCCACACCGGCAACTGCTTCTTATTGCAAACCGCTGACGACGAAGCCGTCAGTCATGTGATAATTCAGGCAAGGTATTCGGGAAGGTTCACTGCCATGCAAGCCAGTGAAAAGCCGCGCAACCCTCGCCCAGACACCGATGACAAACTTTGGGATTCCCGCAAGCGCGGCGGCCGCTACTTCACCAATCTCGCCCTCAGCGACACCCGGGACCGCAAGGCCTCTCGCGTAGTCACACACAACGACGCCAAGGCCGATTTCGACCGGCTCAAGACCAAGCGCACCGACAACCGGCTGGTCCCCTTGGGGCTGACGCCGACCCTCGGCGATTATGTCCAGGTTCACACGCAACGTCTCGCAGTGTCGGGCAAACGCGCCGCGACCGTCGAGAAAGAAACCGCCAACCTAAACGCACGCACCACGGGTGATTCGGCTCGCAAAACCTGGCTCGCTAATTGACTCAACCTCCCCTTGCCTGTAGTCGTTGGACATGTCAGACGACTATCCGACGACGTTCTCGGAGGATTTCAATCCGGAGTGGACCAACAACGCCACATGGATCGGCGAGCTGGTTCCGCCGGCAAAAAGTACATCCACCGCGATTGCGACTCGCATTGCAACGAAGGATTCCGCCACAGCCTCAGCCGCGCCTGGGCCAGCGGCCAACCGGCTTGGCTCAGTCGACATGTACTGGGCGTGAAACCGATCGAACCCATCCACTTCCGCCACGAACGCCGCGCTGACGGGAGCGTCAAGTCCGCCATCTGCATGTGGAAAGGCCTGACGGTGGTGGAGAAACTTCCATGACCAGCAACCAACTACGGTGGGGAATTCTCAGCACGGCGCAGATTGCGCGCAAGAACTGGAAAGCCATTCGCAACACTGGCAACGCTACCGTCGTCGCCGTCGCGAGCCGTGATCTGGAAAAGAGCCGCCGCTTCATCGCCGAATGTCAGCACGAAGCGCCCATGGATGCGCTGCCGAACGCGCTCGGCAGTTACGAGGAACTGCTGGTTGCCAAGGAGGTGGACGCCATCTACTTCCCGCTGCCCACCGGCTTGCGCAAGGAATGGGTCATACGTGCGGCCGAAGCGGGCAAGCACATCGTGTGCGAAAAGCCGTGCGCGACGAGCCTGACTGAACTCCAGGAAATGCTGGCCGCCTGCCGCCGGCACCGCGTGCAATTCATGGACGGCGTCATGTTCATGCACAGCCAGCGACTGCCCCAGATGCGGGCCGTGTTCGACGACGGCGCCAGCATCGGAAACGTCAAACGCATCGCCTCGGCGTTCAGCTTTTGCGCCCCGAAAGAATTTTTTACCGGCAACATACGCGCCCACAGCGCGCTCGAACCGCACGGCTGCCTGGGAGACCTGGGCTGGTATAACATCCGGTTCGCCCTCTGGGTGATGAACTGGCAATGGCCGCGCCGCGTCACCGGTCGCATCCTCAACGAAACCACCGCGCCGAACAGTCCCGTGCCCGTCCCGACGGAATTCTCCGGTGAACTGTTTTTCGATCACGGCGCCTCCTCCAGTTTCTACTGCTCGTTTCTCACCGAGAACGAGCAATGGGCGACGGTCAGCGGCACGAAAGGCTATCTACGCCTGTCCGACTTTGTGGTTCCGTTCTTCGGCTGCGAATCGGCATTTGAAGTGAACAACGCCGCGCTGCAACTGAACGGCTGCGACTTCAACATGGAAGCGCACTGGCGGCGACACGCGGTGCCCGAGCACAGCAACAGCCACCAAAATGCGCAGGAGACCAACCTGTTCCGCAACTTCAGCGAGCAGGTTCGCGCCGGCAGCGTGAACGAGTCCTGGCCCGAAATGGCGTTGCAAACGCAACAGGTCATGGAAGCCTGTCTCGAATCGGCGCGGCAAGAAAGTCGTCCGGTCAACATTTGAGACTGGCCAGAGGGCGCCACCATGGCCGCCAGCATGCGCTATGAGATGATGCCTTTCATTATTTCCGGATCGACTACACCCGTGAGCTTCTGGTCCAGCCCGCCGTAGAAATAAGTAAGCTTGTGGTAGTCGAGACCCATGAGGTGCAGCAACGTCGCGTGCAGGTCGCGGATGTGATGCTTGTCCACGGCGGCTTCGTGGCCCAGTTCATCGGTCTCGCCATAGCTGCCGGGTTTCACGCCACCGCCCGCCATCCAGTAGGTGAAGCCCTTCGGGTTGTGATCGCGTCCGTCGCCTGAGCCTTGCACCAGTGCCTGGCGACCGAACTCGCCGCCCCACACGACCAGCGTCTCGTCGAGCAGCCCGCGCTGTTCGAGATCGCGCAGCAGCGCGGTGATGGGCTTGTCTATCTCGGGACAATGAATCTTCAGGTTCTCCTCCACGCCGTTGTGCGCGTCCCAGTTCTGCTGCTGATGTCCGCCGCCGTGGTAAATCTGCACGAAGCGCACGCCGCGCTCGACCAGTCGCCGCGCGACAAGACATTGCCGTCCAAACGGCGCCGGCCCCAGCGCGATGGGATGGTCGGTCTTCGGATCGTTCAGGCCATACATCTCCTTCGTCGCCTCGGTTTCGGAAGCGAGATCGAGCGCCTCGGGCGCGGTGGTCTGGAGCTGGAAGGCAAGTTCGTAGCTGGCGATGCGCGCCTGCAATTCCGAGTAGCCCGGACGCTTCGCCAAATGCTCGGCGTTCAATGCGTTCGCCGTGGAAATCAAATCGCACTGCATCGGCGCGGTCAGGCCGGAGGCGGAATCGAGATTGAGAATCGGCTGGCCGCTCGCGCGAAAGACCGTGCCCTGATACGCCGCCGGCATGAAACCGCTCGACCAGTTCGCCGCGCCGCTGATCGGGCCGCCGCGCGGATCGAGCATCACCACGTAGCCGGGCAGGTTCTGGTTCATTGAGCCGAGCCCGTAGCTGAGCCAGGAACCCATCGAGGGATAGCCCTGGATGATGCGACCGCTGTTCATCTGCAACATGGCCGAGCCGTGCGCGACGCTGTCCGAGTAAAGCGACTTGATGACCGCGAGCTTGTCCATCTGCGTCGCGAGATGCGGCAGCGCGTCCGAGCACCACTGGCCGGACTG
>JANNEF010000320.1:0-14540 GCA_031378375.1 Verrucomicrobiota bacterium
GGTCACTTGCGTGGGGCTACTATTCACGGTGGCGCCACTTGCTGAAGAGGCACTGACGTTGATGTGCCCGACACGCGGTTGTGTGCTCGGATTAGCAGAAAAATTGACGCTAATCGTTCCGCTATTACCACCGCTAGCGCTTCCGGCGATCATGAGCCACGACGTGTCGATGGACAGGATGGTCGCGCCGTAACTCATGGTGCCATTGCCCGTATTTGCCACATTGAATGTGGTGCCGCCGCCTACTTCTGTAACAGCTCGATTTGCCGGAGTGACGGAAAGTGTAGGTGTGCAAATGGTCGCCGAAATCGGAATTGTCAACGTATTGTCCGAGTCCTTGTAAAGAGTACGTGAGGAATTCCACGCGCGAACCCGGTAACCGTAAGTATTTCCAGGCACTACGCTGGCGCCAGTATTCCGGAACGCTGTAATCAAAATGTTGATGGCATACGGAGTGTATGCGCCGCCGTTGTCCGAACGATAAACATCCCACGAGCTTGCGTTATTATTTGCCCACCAGAGTTGAACAGCCGGTCCTTCCGGTGGATTCGCGTCGCAGTATGGCGGATCGTTGGAGATGGTAAACGGGCCTGGTGGAGTCGGGAGTTCTTCCCTATGGGCGCTTAAATCGGAGTCATTGCTTGGATCGCGAGAGTAATCCGAACTGGACCTACCTGCCCGGTAAACTTCAATTTTGTAGTCCCAAGAAGTGCATCCGTTGCCTGTCATCAACAGTTCTTCAGACTGACTGTCAGAAGATGAGCTACCAGTAATGGTATGTTGCGATGTAGTACGGATCGGAGATCCCCAGTCAGTAGTTCCTGCTAACTTAACGTAGATCTTTTCGTAAACCGTGAGCGAGCCACTAGAACCAACCACATCGGGATCCCAGTTCAAACGCGCCGAACCCTCAAAACATCCGTTGCCATTGCCATCGAATTGACTAGTCCACCAGGCGTTGTAAATGGTTGCAGGGGGTTCAGCATAAACGCGAAGTTCGCTAAATCCACCACAATCGCAGTTTTGGTGATTGAGCAAAATTATTTCCAGTTTGTTGCCGATGGTGCCCGCATCGAAATAGTAGGTTCTACTGACCTTTAGCGACGGCAGAAGTGAAATTACTGAAGATGTGAAAACAACGCCTCCAGAGCTGTTAAAAATGCGAAACTGGATTGAACTAAATCCGTAGCCGCCAATTGATTCTGGATCCAGTTCTACTCTGGAAAACTCGGTGCTTTGAGAGCTTGTCCAATAAAAACTTTCGCTGAAAATACCCGCGCTACCCGAACCTCCTCCACAGCCATCAGAGAACCAATTTGAGCCGGTCGAGCCATCAACGGCCCTTGATGGGGAGTATGTGGAACTGAACTGATAAGTCGATGATGCACTGACACTGCCTTGACTGGTTACATTAACAGGGGTCGCACGAATATCGACGGGCACACTCAGGGCGAATGTAACGATGCAAAGATTTGCAAACCGCCGTATCGTCTGTTTCATGGGCGTCGCCATTCTTCGCGCTTTGTTTTCAATCTTCGAAAACGCATCCGTGATAGCCGAAAGCGCGGGATGTTCTGTGCCTTTTTTCGGTGCGATTGTGATTTTGTCCATAAGATGAATGGTGAGGGATTTGGTGGCTGTGACCTCAATTCTCTTTGTTGCCGCGCACAAGGGACTGCACGGCGCGTTTGAGTTCGGCCAGTTCGTTTTCCAGCTTCGTAATCCGGGCATCCTTTTCGCGCACGACTTCGTAGAGACCCCGGATAGCGGCGGGGGCCACACCGTCGGGCGGCGTGCTACGGATGGTCCGGGCACGCACCAACTTCAAGCAGCCCGCCCGTTTCGTGTCATCCGAGCGCCCCTGTGTTTCCCGCACCGCTGCGACCGGGGACCAGTCGCACGCCGCCGCCGGAGCGAGGCGTGCGCGCCGCTTCGTATCGCGAACGAGAAGAGGCACTGCTCCCAGTGCGACTTCCATCAAAGCCTCGCCACGGTGAAGCGGCCAGAAGGCCGCGCGCCAATCCGCCAAGTCGTGGGTGTCTCCCTGCCTGACACTTTTCAGCCGCATGTTTCCATTTGTATGCATGGCCTGTTTCCGGTGTCGTTTCACACCTTTGGGAACATCCTGTTGGTGAGCGAAGCGGCCGAAGATTACAATCAAAATCTTTTGGCATTTTTTGGCGCGATAGCGCGCAAGCACCACCGCCTCTCCGGATTGCCGCGCAGTGTTGCCGTCGTGGCTCGTGGTTTAGTCGAAGCCGTGCCGGAGCGAAAGCCCGGCTCATCGTGAAGGCATGCCAGTCTCACGGCTGGTCCGACAAAGGCAAAGACGCGACGAAACTGGCCGGCTAGTTTGACAAAAAAACTTCGCGGAATGAAGGCGAAATAGATTACGTTTGTGCTTGGGTGGTGGTTGAGCTTTTTCGGTTTACGTTCCGGTGGTTGGGCGCATGGCAATCGCCCCCGCCGTGGCGCAAGCCGGGAGTGGGCGGGAAGTTCCGGTTCCAACCAACTCGGCCAAACTCGCTTGTTCAAGACTCAATGACTTCCAAGCGGGGAACGGGTCAGAATTCGCGGGTGTTGAACATGGCCACGACCCAGCGCCGATGATGAGCGGTGGTCATTTTTGTCCGGGTGGCAACAGTATTCCGGAGTCGTTGCGCAAACAGACCGGTTCATGATTTTTCATTTACTGGGGGTGCGCCCGTCGAGAAAGTGTGGAGCAGGGGGAAACAATTTCTACGGAGCGCCGAAGCCCGCACTTGCGAAAAACCGAAAAACCAGAGCCACACTTGACGGTGTGGGTGGCTTTGGCATAGATGATGAAGCTGGAGTCTCGGCGGGAAGCAACCCACCGGAGAGTATTTTGTGACAGGGAGAATGGATGGGGGCACGGAGCAGGGTCAGGAACGATGAGCTGCAACTTGATTTATTCGCGTTGAAACTTCCGGCGGCGGCGGCGTTTGACGCGCTCCGGCTGCCGGGGCGGGAAACCTGGGTGCCCGCTGCGCCTGAAGATCGCGACGATCAAACCACTCGACTGGATTCGCCGCCGGTGGATGTCGCCGGCTCTGCTGCCACGATTGTCGCGCAGCCGGGCTTGGAAAATGGCGAGGCCGATCACCCGCTTTCCCCCGCCGGAGAGGTGGCCGATAACATCATCGTTCCGCCGCCGCCGGTTCACGAAGCGGAGCCGCTGCGCAACGCCAACAACCATCGGATCACCGAGGCGGACAAGGTGGGCGTTGGCTCGCTCAAGCAAAAATGCCGGGGCAATCTCGCGGCCATCCAACTCCTCCAGCGGGTGGAAGCCGAGGGGCGACCCGCCACCGCCGACGAGAAGCAAGTTTTGGTGCGTTACGTCGGCTGGGGCGGGTTGCCGCAGGTTTTCGATCCGGCGAACGAGAAGTGGCAGGAGGAGCGTGAGCGGTTGGAGCAACTGCTCACTACGGACGAACTGGACTCCGCGCGCGCGACGACGCTCAACGCGCACTACACCGCGCCCGTCGTCATCGGAGCGATGTATGCGGCGTTGGAGCGGTTCGGATTCACACGAGGCCGCATTTTGGAGCCAGCTTGTGGCGTCGGGCATTTCATCGGGCTGATGCCGGACGAGATGCATGGCCGGTCCCAAATCACCGGCATCGAGATCGATTCAATCACGGCGCGGCTGGCCCGGCTGGTTTATCCCGATGCGGACCTCCGGCATCAACCGTTCGAGGAATCGAAGCTCGCGGATGGTTTCTACGACGTGGCGATCTCAAATATTCCTTTTGGCGATTTCACTGTGTTCGACCCGCGTTTCAAGAAATGGAACTTCGTCATTCACGATTACTTCTTCGCCGCCGCGTTGGAGAAGGTCCGGCCCGGTGGACTCATTCTCTTCATCACCTCCCGGGGCACGCTGGACAAACGCGACGGCGCGCTGCGCGAATACGTTGCCAGCCAGGCCGACCTGCTCGGCGCCATCCGCCTGCCCGATGATGCCTTCAAGAAGAACGCGCACACCGAGGTCACCACCGACATCGTGATGTTGCGCAAGCGGCTGCCGGGTGAGTTGCCAGGCGGTCCCGCGTGGAAGGAGTTGGCGGAGATCACCAACGCGCAGGGCGAGACCATCGTCGTGAACGAATACTTCGCCGTGCGTCCGGAACTGATGCTGGGCGAGATGCGGTTGGTGGGCCGCATGTATCGCGACGGCGAACCGACCCTCGTGAGCAACGGGCGCGACCTCGCGGAACAACTGGCCGAAGCTATCGCGCGGTTGCCCCAGGCGGTTTTCCAACCTGTCACACGCCGGGTGGCCGGGCCCGCGCTTGCGCAGTCCTTCCCCGCGCCGGAGCACATCAAGCCCAACGCCTACGCGCTTGTGAACGAACAACTCGCCGTCCGCGACGGGGACACGCTGCGCGTGTTGAAGGGATTGTCTTCGCACGTCGCCCGGCGCATTCGCGGGCTGATTCGCGTGCGGGATGCGGTGCGGCGCTGTTTGCGCTCGCAGCTCGACGGCACCCCGGACGCGGACGTGCTGGCGGCGCGCGCACAACTCAACCACGCCTATGACAGTTTCGTCGCACGGCTGGGGCCGATTTCGGAGCGCGCGAACACCAGCGCCTTTCGCGGCGACCCCGACCTGCCGCTGCTGTTGTCGTTGGAGCGTTACGACGCGGAGAGTGGACGGGCGGTCAAGGCCGCCATCTTCCGTGAACGCACCATTCAACCGCACCGGCCCGCGCCTCAAATCAGCACGCCGCAGGAAGCCTTGCTCGTCACCCTGAACGAGCGCGGTTGCGTGGATCTGGATTACCTCGCGAGTCTGCTGCACCAGCGACCGTCCGAGTTTCTGCCCGACCTCAAGGGCACCATCTTTCTCAATCCGCAGTCGCATCGTTGGGAAACCGAGGACGATTATCTGTCCGGCAACGTGCGCGCCAAGTTGCTGGCCGCCGAAGCCGCCGCGCTGGTGGACGAACAGTTTCAGCCCAACGCCGAGGCGCTGCGCCAGGTTCAGCCAACCGACTTGTCCGCTACCGAGATTGACGCGCGCCTGGGCAGCACCTGGATTCCGGCGGAGGACATTCAACGGTTCGCGGAGAAAGTGCTCGGCGAAGATGACATCACCGTAAGTCACGCGCCGCAGCTTGGGCTTTGGGTGGTGCGCGGCGGTTACGGCGTCCGGTTCAGCGTCGCCAACACCACCGAGTGGGGCACCGACCGGCGCAGTGCCCTGGAGTTGCTGGAAGACGCCCTGAACCTGCGCGTGCCGACCATTTACGATCATGATCCAGATACCGACCGCGACGCGATCAACGGTCCCGCCACGGAAGCCGCGCGCGACAAGCAGGAGAAGTTGAAGGAACGGTTCAAGCAGTGGGTCTGGCAGGAGGACGAGCGGCGCGAGCGGCTGGTTCGCAAATACAATGACGAGTTCAATCACACGCGCCTGCGCACCTTCAACGGCGATCATCTCACGCTGCCCGGCGCCAACCCTGCCATCGCGCTGCGCCCGCACCAGAAGGCCGGCGTTTGGCGCATTTTGCAGACGCCCAACTGTCTGCTCGCCCAGGTGGTCGGCAGCGGCAAGACCATGTTGATGGTGTCGGCCGCGATGGAGTTGAAGCGCCTGGGCCTCGCCCGCAAACCGCTCTTCGTCGTGCCCAATCACATGCTCGGCCAGTTCGCCTCCGAATTCCTCGCGCTCTATCCGGGGGCGAATCTCCTGGTGGCGACGAAGGACGATTTCGAGAAGGAGAAGCGCCAGACGTTGATGAGCCGCATCGCTACGGGCAACTGGGACGCCGTGATCGTCACCCATTCTGGCTTCGAGAAGATTCCGGTCGCACCCGCGACGCAGGAAGAGTTTTTCAAGGAGCAATTGCGCGAACTGGCGCTGGCCATTGAGCAACAGCGCAAAGACGGCGACGCGCGCATCGTGAAGGCCCTGGAACGGGCGAAGAAGCAACTGGAGTCCAAACTCAAGGAACTCGCCGCGAACGAAAAGAAAGACGACGGACTGACGTTCGAGGAGTTGGGCGTGGATTATTTGCTGGTGGACGAAAGTCATGCGTTCAAGAACCTGTTCTACGTCTCGAAGATGACGCGCATCGCCGGCCTGCCGCAAACCGCGTCGCAGCGCGCCTTCGACATGTTCCTCAAGGTGCAGCACGTCCAGCGCAAGAACGGCGGCGGCGGCGTGGTGTTCGCCACGGGCACGCCCATCGCCAACAGCGTGGCGGAGATGTTCACCGTGCAGCGTTTCCTGCAAATGACGACGCTCAAGGCGCAGAACGTGGCGCACTTCGACGCGTGGGCGGCGACGTTCGGCGAGCCGGTCACGGCGATGGAACTGGCCCCGGATGGCTCCGGCTACAGGATGCACACGCGATTTGCGCGGTTCATCAATGTGCCGGAACTCATGCAGATGTTCCGGCAGGTCGCGGACATTCAAACTCAGGCGATGCTCAAACTGCCAGTGCCGGACTTGCGCGGCGGCAAACCCACCGTCATCAGCGCGCCTTGTTCGCCGCAGTTGAAGGCGATTGTGCAATCGCTGGTTGAACGCGCCGAGGCGCTGCGCACCGGACGGGTGGACCCGCGCGAGGACAACATGCTGCTGGTGACCACCGACGGTCGAAAAGCCGCGCTGGATCTTCGACTCCACGATCCACGCCTGCCCGATCATCCCGACAGCAAGGTGAACAAGGCCGTGGCCGAGATTGAACGCATCTGGCGCGAGACCGTCGCGCAACGATCCGCTCAACTCGTCTTCTGCGATCTGTCCGTTCCCACCGGCGGCCGGGGCTTCTCGGTCTATGAAGACATGCGCGACAAGTTGCTCGCGCGCGGCATCCCGCCCTCCGACCTCGCCCTGATCCAGGACTTCGACAGCGACGCCGCCAAGCTGCAACTGTTCCGCGACGTGCGCGTCGGCAAGGTTCGCATCCTCTTGGGCAGCACGCAGAAGATGGGCACCGGCGCCAACGTGCAGGAACGGCTGATTGCCTTGCACCACCTCGACGCGCCGTGGCGGCCCGCTGATGTCGAGCAACGCGAGGGACGCATCGTGCGCCAAGGCAACACCAACTCCGAAGTGCAAATCTTTCGCTACGTCACCGAAGAATCCTTTGACGCCTACATGTGGCAGACCTTGGAGACGAAAGCCAAGTTCATCGCCCAGGTGATGACCGGCGAAAGCGACCTTCGTCGCATCGAGGACATTGACGGTACGGCGCTCACCTACGCCGAAGTCAAAGCCATCGCCTCCGGGAACCCGATGGTGATCGAGAAGGCGCGCATTGATGCCGAAGTCGCGCGCTTGAGCCGCCTGCACTGCGAACATCAGGAAACACAGTTCAAACTGCGCAGCCGCGTGCGTCATCTGACCGACGATCTCCCGCGCCTGGGACAACGCCTCGAAGCCGTGTGCCGCGATCTCACCACGCGCCAGGACACCAGCGGCGACAAGTTCGTCATGGTTGTGGAAGGCCAGGAGATTCGCGACCGCGGCATCGCCGGGGAGTTGTTGCTTCGCCGGGCCGAGCGGATGCGTGGCACCCGTGCGGACCGGTTGGTCGGTGCCATCGCCGGCTTCCAGGTCTTCGTCGCCGACAACTTCATGCAGGGACCAGAGATTGTTTTGAAAGGCGCGACCACCTACACGGCCAAGGCGACCGACACAGCCTTGGGGACCATCCGCTCTGTCGAGCACACGCTCCAGCATCTGGAAGACGTCGCGGAAAATCTCACCCGCACCCTCGCCGACACCCGCAAGCGCCTGACCGATACGCAAGCCCAGTTGCACGCGCCGTTTGATTACGCCGCGAAGCTGGCCGCGCTGGTCCAGCGCCAGCAAGAAATCGAAGACGCCCTCGACCTCACCAAGAACCAGGCCTCCGCCCAACTTGAGGCCGACACCGTGAAAGACCTCCCCGCCACTGAAGCCGACGGCGACGCGTTGCGCGAAGGTTACGAAGGCGACTGGTATTGAGATCAATTCCGATGACTGGCGGGCACGTCCTCGGCGACGAATCCTGAAACCGGACAGGGCGTGCCGCAAGTTGTGGCGATTGCTCGCCTGACATGGCGTACATGCGCCGAATTGTTCACCTCCGGCCCCCACGCAATGCCCCGTAAATAAAGGACAAAATCAAACACCCCCGTTCCGTGGTGCAGAAGCGCGCCCGGATTGCTCAACCAATTTCAGAAATCCATTCCGCCCCTGTATAAGCTGCCCTCCGCGCCCCCTCCCTCAACCATCACCCCTCAACCATCACCCCTCACCCCTCACCCCTCAACCAACTTGCCTCTCAATATTTCCCCTTTCTGCTTCTCGCCCCGGCGTCCAGAATCTCACCCGTGCAGCCAAATCCCAGACCGCGAACCCTCTACCATTTGCTCGCCAATGCCCGGCACTACGCCGAGTTCTCCATGCGCCAATTTGGCCGGATGCCGCCCTCGCTCTTCCTCATCGGCACGGACGGCCCTCAGATGTTCGTGCCGGACAGCCTCGCCGACGAAGCCGCCAAGGACGACTTCGCCACCACGGCGCGGCTCATTTGTATCGCCCACGCCGCCACCGCCTGCGTCATGGCCCTGGAAGCTTGGGCGAAGTTCGCCAAGCCGAACGAAAAACTCGACCTGACCGAGCCGCCCTCCGAAGCGTTCGACCGCCAGGAAGTCATCGTTCTGATGGGCGAGGATCGCGCCGCCCAGAAACAAACGTTCCTGCCGATTGTCCGCAGCGACAACGGCAACTTCTTCGGCTTTGGCGAGCACCACGCTCCGGTCCTCGACCAAGTGCAGGGCCGCTTCGCCCAAATCCTGCCGCCGCACCTACCGGCCAAGAAAGACCGCGTCCTCGCCCAGCTCATGCTCCAGGTCAAAGGCGCCACACCCGCACCGCCCACCAGCGCCCCGAGCCGTCCCCGCCGCTAACCGTTCACCTGCGAGGAGCGCCGCCAGGCCGCCAACGAGACGTTTGCCGAATCCTTCTGGTCGTTTCCAGCCGTGTGACCGGCGCCGGCCGCCGCGCCAACCGCCTGCGCTTTTTTGCTGCATCATCGCGCACCACCGCGCATCATCGCGCACCGTCAGACCCCATGAACCAGGTCGCCATCAACGAATTTGCAGATTTGAATGACTTTTCCGGGCGCGTGCTTGCCAGGACTTTTGTAACCCAAGTTCGCCGTCCGTCCCGATTACATAACCCGCACGTCATGGCGACACTGAAAATCTCCACCGTCATCACGCGCACGGGCAAGAAGAAGCCTACTTACGAGCTGCTCTACCTCCAGCCCTTGACCACGGCTCCGCTTGCGCCGAGGGAACAGAAATAAACCGCCACACGCACCGTCGCCGAACAGCATGACTTCCCCCGCTGTCACCCTCTCGCAACTCGAATCCCACCTCTGGGAGGCCGCGAACATCTTGCGTGGGCCGGTGGATGCGGCGGATTTCAAGACCTACGTCTTCCCGTTGCTTTTCTTCAAGCGCATTTCCGATGTGCATGATGAAGAATACCAAACCGCATTGACGGAGTCCGCCGGGGACGAGGAGTATGCCAGGTTCCCACAGCATTACCGTTTTCAGATTCCCGATGGCTGCCACTGGGAGGACGTTCGAACGGTGGCCAGCAATGTCGGACAGGCGTTGCAAAAAGCGATGCGCGGGATTGAGAAAGCAAATCCGGAAACTCTCTACGGCATTTTCGGCGACGCGGCGTGGACGAACAAAGACCGGCTTCCGGACTCGCTCCTCCGCGACCTCATCGAACATTTCTCCCGCATCCATCTTGGCAATCAGGCGGCGCAGGCGGACATCCTCGGGCAGTCCTACGAATACCTCATCAAGAAATTCGCCGACGCCACCAACAAAAAGGCCGGCGAATTCTACACTCCGCGCTCGGTCGTGCGGCTGATGGTGAACATTCTCGACCCGAAATCGGGTGAATCCATTTACGACCCAGCCTGCGGCACAGGCGGCATGCTGATTGAGGCGATTCAGCATGTGAAAGAGAATCACGGTGACGACCGCACGCTCTGGGGCAAGCTCTTCGCGCAGGAAAAGAATCTCACCACGTCCGCCATCGCCCGCATGAACTTGTTCCTGCATGGCGCATCGGATTTTCAGGTCGTGCGTGGTGACACGCTCCGCAATCCGGCATTTTTTGCGGGCGATAACCTTGCCACGTTCGACTGCGTCATCGCCAATCCTCCCTTCTCGCTGGAGAAGTGGGGTGACGAAGTGTGGTCGAGCGATCCTTACGGACGAAACTTCGCCGGAATGCCGCCCGGCAAGAGCGGCGACTACGCCTGGGTGCAGCACATGATCAAGAGCATGGCTCCCAAAACTGGACGCATGGCCGTGGTGTTGCCGCACGGGGCGCTGTTCCGCATGGGCAAGGAGGGTGAGATTCGTGATAAAATTCTCGGCATGGACTTGCTGGAAGCCGTCATTGGCCTCGGCCCGAACCTCTTTTACGGCACCGGTCTCGCCGCCTGCATCCTCGTCTTCCGCCAGCGCAAGGCGAAGGACCGCAAGAACAAGGTGCTCATCGTGGACGCCTCGAAGGAGTTCAAGACCGGCCGCGCCCAGAACGAATTACTGCCCAAGCACGTCGAGCGCATTTACCAGTGGTATCGGAAATACCAGGACGTGACCGGCATTGCCCGCGTCGTCACGCTCGACGAAATCGCCGCCAACGACCACAACCTGAACATCCCCCGCTACGTCGAGCCGAAGAACGAGCAGACGGTGCTGACGGTGGATGAGGCGATGAAGCAGTTACGAACGAGTGCCACGGCAGCTTTCGCCGCTGAGGAAAAACTCGTGACCATCTTAAAACACGAGGGTCTTTTGGCATGAGCAAAGAGAGCGAAAAGCTAGATCTCCTCGGTTTCTTCGCCGAAGACCACCACTTCATCAAGGAACTTGCCAAAGCGGTTCGGGACTTGATTGGCCGTCCCGCGACAACTCCGGAGCAAATTCACCATCTCGCGAAGCTGCTTTTCGCGCTGGAGCGGTTGCCGCGTCGCACCCCAAGGCTCTGCATCGAGCTGACCCTCGGCCAGCGCCACGCGAACAATGAAAGTGACCACCTCCGGTTGACGCTCGACGATACGAGGTTCTGCCTGGGCAAAGACCGTTACATCATCATCGATCCTAGCGTCGGCGGTGACAGCGCCGGAGAGACTATTTTCGAGGTTGAGGGGCAGTCCCGAGAGCTGGTTGGACCCACTGCCTTGATGGACTGGGTCGAAGCATTTTGTGGCCGTGTCGTAGACTCAGAAAACGAATTGGAGATTTCCGATGCTGACGGCTCGGAATTCGACTGGGAAGCGGGGCGCGCCGACGCAGACTGGGATGACTTGAAAAGCGACTACGCATGAGCGCCCGCATCTCCCAACAGCAACTCGAATCCTATCTCTGGGGCGCGGCCACGCTCTTACGCGGGACGATTGATGCCGGCGACTACAAGCAGTTCATCTTCCCGCTGCTTTTCTACAAGTGCGTGTGCGACGTGTTCGATGAAGAGACGCAGACGGCGCTGGCGGAGTCGGGTGGGGACAAGCGTTACGCCTCGGGGAAGGAGCAGCATCGTTTTCAGATTCCGGTTGACGCCCATTGGCGTGAAGTGCGACAGGCGGCGAAGAATGTCGGCGCGGCGATTCAATCCGCCATGCGGGCCATTGAGACGGCCAACCCGGAGAAGCTTTACGGAATTTTCGGCGACGCGCAGTGGACGAACAAAGACCGGCTCTCCGACGCCATGCTGCGCGATCTGGTCGAGCATTTCAGTTCGCTGGAATTGACGGTCGCCAATCTGCCCGAGGACGAGCTGGGCCAGGGCTACGAATATCTCATCAAGAAATTCGCGGATGATTCCGGTCACACCGCCGCCGAGTTTTACACCAACCGCACCGTTGTTCATCTCATGACCGAGATGCTCGAACCGCAGCCGGGCGAATCCATTTACGATCCGACCTGCGGCTCGGGCGGTATGTTGCTGTCGTGCGTCACTCACCTGCGTCGGCTGAAAAAGGAATGGCGCAACGTCCGCCTCTACGGGCAGGAGCGGAATCTCATGACCTCCTCCATCGCTCGGATGAATTGCTTCCTGCACGGCATCGAGGATTTTCAAATCGTCCGGGGCGACACCTTGTCTGAACCGAAACTCGTTCAGGGCGACCGCCTCATGCGCTTCGACGTGGTGCTGGCCAATCCGCCGTATTCCATCAAGCAATGGGATCGCGACGCCTTCGCCTCCGATCCGTGGGGACGCAATCTCTACGGCACGCCGCCGCAAGGCCGCGCCGACTACGCTTTCTGGCAACACATTCAGCAGAGCCTCGCGCCCAAAACCGGACGTTGCGCCATTCTCTTTCCGCACGGCGTTCTCTTTCGGCAGGAGGAAGCCGACATGCGGCGCAAGCTCATTGAAGCCGACGCCATCGAATGCGTCCTCGGTCTCGGGCCGAATCTTTTCTACAACTCGCCGATGGAGGCGTGCGTGGTCATCTGCCGCACCGCCAAGTCCAAGGAGCGCAAAGGGAAAATCCTGTTCATCAACGCCGTCAACGAAGTCACCCGCGAACGCGCCCAGAGTTTTCTGACCGACGACCACATCGAGCGCATCGTTCAGGCCTACGAGCGATTCAAGGAAGAACCCGGCTTGGCGCGCGTCGCCACGCTGGAAGAAATCCGCGCCAAGGACGGCAACTTGAGCATCCCGCTTTACGTCGCACCTGTGGCCAACGGCGGATCTGACGCAGACACGGGACAGGTTGGGAAAGCGGACCTTTCTGCATCGCTCTCGGGTTGGTTGCAAAGTTCCAACGCGGTGCGTCAATCGCTGGAATCACTCGGAATTGCCATAAAAAGCGACTAATTTACCGCAAATGACAGTTCTTACCAATGAGTGAAAATGATTTACTCCAGTAAGAATTGATTGATTTCTTACTGGATTGCCACATTCTTACTGAACAGTGAAAACATCAGATTTCAGTAAAAGCGCGATCATTCGCTACGAAAGCGAGCTGGTTCATCACTTCAAACAGTTGCTTGAGGATGACGCCGAGCTCGCGTGGCAATCGCCGTCAGGAGACTCCGCCCAAGGCAAGCTTCCGTGGGTCGAATTAAAGCTGGATGCCCAGACCCACCGATTCAAGCCGGTCTATTCCCTGAAGCCGAGCATCCCGGAGTTAGAGTCCATCCTCGCAGATTGGAGTGATCCACTCCCGCCCATATTGGTTGCGCCTGAGCTGATCACCCGCGTTCTGGATTTTTGCCGTCAAAAGCGTCTGGCCGCAGTTGATTTGAATGGCCGGGTTTATCTCCGGGCCGAGGGTTTGCTCGTGGATCGCCGCCATCTGCCCGGGCGCGACTTTCGCTTTGAGCTTGAGCCTCGCAACGTCTTCGTTGGGAAAAGCGCTCGCATCATCCGCAGTCTGCTCACAGACCGCGACCGCGTTTGGGCGCAGAGCGAACTGATCGAGCGCAGCAAGGCCAGCTCGGGACTCGTGTCGCGTATTGTTCAACACCTCGTCAGCCAGAACTTCATCGAAAAGAAAAGCCCGCGCGAGTTCCGCCTCCGTGACCCGCTCGGTCTCATTGATAACCGTCCTTGCAAAGAAAGCAAAGATTACGGTCGAAAATGCGGCGGCAAGGTCGGGAATGAAGGAAGTTGCTGATGCGATCCACAAATCGCAATGCAATATGGCAATTGCCGGTAACCTTCCTGGCCGGTTTTTCTATGGGAGACCGGAGCTAAAGGAGTACACTTTGTTGGTCATGAAGCATGCCTTTACCCTGAAAAAAATGCCTGAGAGACAGCTTGTTGCGGGGCAACGCCGGTTCAACAAGATAAGAATGGGCAAATACGAGTATTTGTTGGCGTACGTACACTCTTCAGTTTCACAGGCCAGGGCATTCTACCAAAACATCGCCGAGAAGCATGTGCCCTTCATTACGTTCTCACATGATGTTTGGGACGGTGTTTCTAAGGAAAAACTCGGGATTACTTTGTTTTACTACGATCCAATCGCTAGGACTCCTGAGAGGATCCCTATTGGCATGATTGACGTTGAGAGCAAAACGTCCGAGTACATTGCCACGGTAACTATGTCTGTTCTGGAAAAAGTTGGAATTCAGAAAGCTGACTTTTTTCGCTCCGTCAACGACACAACCAATTCCGCACTCAAAGTTGGAGATTTATTGACGGGAAGCAAAGGAACATGTGCGATGCATAGCACGCAGCTAATTATCGAGCATGCAACTGGGAAAAAACAAGATCAAGTGGTAATCAGGTGTGGGATGCTTTTAAAGAATGTGAAGAGCTTAGAAAGAAGGTTAAGGAAGCCGGATTCTTTTTGATGAACAAAAAATCCAAGACACGTTACACGAAGTACACAAAGATGATGACGGAAATTGGTCGCGACTGCGTGGAGATTTCAATGCCAAACGATACGCGTTCCGCTGGCTATCAAATTTTTTACAAGTCTATGTTGATCAGTTTTTTGGAAATCTCATTCATTTTTCTCATC